>JANWVE010000009.1 GCA_025057675.1 Bacteroidia bacterium | reverse complement strand
AAACCTTGAATACATCGACTTATCACAATCCTTTAACCCTGAACATTCAAGTTTTATCTTATTTAGTATTGATTTTCAATAATTTACAAGGTTAAAATGTATTTTTACTTTGTTTGATGTTCATTTTCAAGTACTTACAAGATAAAGATTTCAATAAATAGACTCTGCCAATCTGCAAAGTTCTTGCGTGAGGCATGCGGAGGGCGTGCGATAGCACGGTGCGAAGCCCCTCGCCTACGCTTTTACCCTTGCCCAGGGGGTGGGGCGCAGCACCGTCAGCCCGCAGCACGCCGACCTTGTGGGCATGAGCATCAGCGAAACGCCCACAAGGACACGCCCAAAAAAATCATATCAAATAAATAACTTACATAAATCGGATATTTTACTTTGTGTAAAAAAATAGGCTTAAAAAGTTTTGCTGACCTAAAACTGATATTTAAGACTAAAAATCGCATTTCTGCCCACCTCATCAGTAAAATATCTAAAACGATTAAGATAATCCCTGTATCTTTGATTGAGTAAATTATCTATCTGAAATTGAATAAAGAATTTATTTTGAATACTAGTTTGCATAGAAATATCAAAAACGTAGTAAGCATTCGGCGGAGAAACTATCTCCGTATTAGGCATATAACGAATTTGTTTGGCTACATACTGCCCCCCTACTTTCAAAGTTAAATGGTCAAAAAAAGCTATTTTTATTCGGTTTTGATAGTTGAGATGAACCTGTAAATTATCTGATGGCATGAGCGGGAGATGAGTTTTTAAGCTGGTATTCCACCCTCTAACCACACTCTGCTGAACCTCTACATAATAGTATCTGAAAAATTGATGCTTTACGGTAATGTCCGTGCCATATAACATAGCATTATTTTGCTCGTAGACAAAGCTAGGAAATGCCCCACGAATAGTTAAAATAGGCTGTAAGGTAGGTTTCAAATAGATAAAATTATGAATATAATGATAGTAGGCAGAGATTTGTATGTTTACTTTATCATGGTTTTGATGATGTAAAGAACAGATACCTTTAATACCTTGTTCGGTTTTCAGGTTAGGATTACCTATCTCATAGCTGGCTGCCCCGTGATGCACTCCATTGACAAATAGTTCGTTCATAGCGGGCATCCGCCAGGCTGTTGCAATGTTCATAGTCCATTTCCAGTGAGGGCGTAGCAGATATACACAACCTAACATGCCAGAAGGAGCATCAAATACATATCTTCGTAATGAGGGAACTCTATTCTGCCACAGCCATACTGATACTAACCGTGCGTCATACCTTAAACCAAATTCTATTTCTAATCGATTTTTCTGATAATGTTCTATCCAGAATATACCTGCTGTTTGATTGTAGTACTCAGGAATAAAATAACGACTACCTCCAAAAACGTTGTATTGATACATGCCTGTTATACCTAAGCTACCTTGTAATCGATTATTGTGTAAAGGTTGATGCTTCCATATTGCTTCCCCTATAGTAGTTTGAATAGTGAGGTCTAATTCTGCTTTTTTAGAGTTGTTACGATTGTGTAAATCAAATTCTTGCCTATGATTATTTTGATAAGCCACTTGTAGACTAAAATCTCCTATGGATGTAAAGTAACTCATTTTGTATTTAGCAAAGTGGTGTTCTATGTTCTGAAAAGGTCGCTGAATATGGTACGTAAAAGGCTCTATCACAAAAGGTTTATCTCTTTGAAAAGCTGATTGTAAATCTGTTAAATTACCGATGTGAGCACCAGAAAATATACCTATTTTATTGTGAAAGTAGCTATAAAATACTTCTGCGTCATATTTTGGTTTAAGTAATCCTACTGACGCAGAAGCATTATAGTTTTGAAAGGCTGTATTAGATAAGTAATAATGAGGAGTTTTAGCACTTCCTGCAATAATACCTGTACCTTGTATGCGGTATTTAAGTGATTTTGAAAGTTTATTTTCAATAATACCACATAAAGAGTGTTGCTTGTTTTGAGTTTGAAATACCTGATAGAGTTGTATTTTTCGTTGATTGACTTCCAGAATTGGGGAAGGTTCTACAAGAATAACACCGCTCATAGCATCTGCTCCATAACGAACGGCATTAGCTCCTTTAACTACTTCAATACGAGAGGCTAAAAATGGATCAATTTCGGGTGCGTGTTCATTGCCCCATTGCTGTCCTTCTAAACGAATACCATGATGCAACATCAATACTCGGTAGCCATGCAAACCATGTAAAATAGGCTTACTGATAGTACTACCTGTTTTAAGCGTTCTCACACCAGGTAAAGCGGCTAATTGGTCAGATAGATTTTTGTATCGCACGGCGTCTAGGTCTTGGGCGGAGAGAGTGCTAATGGTATAACTTTCATAACTTTCCTTTTTCTCACCTATGACGTGAATTTCTTTGGTACTTAAATAGTGAAGAGTAAAATCACACTGAGTTTTATTGCTTATTTTAAGCATCTTTGTATGTGTATTATAGCCTAAAAAAGAGCAAAAAATTTGACAACTATCTTGGCAGATGTGTTTGAGTTCGTATTTCCCTAAGGAGTCGCTTTGAGTACAGTAATTTGTACCTTTTATGCACACTACTGCTCCTTGGATAGGTTCGTTTGACTCATTAACTATCTTTCCGTAGATAATTTTTTCTTGTTGTGCGTTTAATAAAAGTGCGTGTGTGGTTATTACTGCTATTAGTGCCATCCACAACTTCATATAGTTGCAATAATGTTGCAAAAATAGCAAAAATCTTTGTGATGGATACTGTTATACAAGAGGCGTCTATTTTATTTTTACTATATCAAGTCTAAAAAATAATTTTATTTTTTTGGGCGTGTCCCTTCGCTGCGCTTCGGGTCGGGCTACTGCGCACTACGCGTTCGCTTCGGTGCTACGCTGTGCTTCGCACTGCCTGACGGCATGCTCCGTATCCCTCACGCAAACTGTATTTCCACGTTTTACCTCATTTTTAGACATACATTAGCTTTACCTTGTTTAATACGGGTTATCAACTGTTTACTACAAGGTTAAAATTTTTTATCTTATTTCAAGTGGGGTTATTTTACCTTGTTTTACATTCATTTTCAAGCATATACAAGGTTAAACCTTGAACGCATGGACTTTTTGCAATCCTTTAACCCTGATTTCCAAAATTTTACTTTATTTTGAATTGATTTTGAATAATTTACAAGGTAAAAATATATTTTTACCTTGTTTAGTGTTCATTTTCAGGTACTTACAGGGTAGAACTTTGAATAAATAGCACTTGCCGACCTGCCAAGGTTCTTGCGTGAGGCATGCGGAGGGCGTGCGTAAGCACGGTGCGAAGCCCCTCGCCCACACTTTTAACCCTTGACCAAGGGGTGGGCGGGTGGGGCGTAGCACCGTTAGCCCGTAGCACGCCGACCTTGTGGGCATACGCGCAGCGTAACGCCCACAAGGACACGCCCAAAAAAACTAAATAAATAATAAAAATCTTTAAACCCATAAAACAGATATACAGCACACTTAATTCCGACTTATTTTTCTGCTTCAAAGGGTTTGACCTCCTCGTACAGATTTTCAATAACTATCTCTCCTTTTGAATTAGCAAAACCTGCATAGTTATCTACTACTACGGGAATGTGTGAAGGTGTAGTAGTTATTCCAATAGATTGTGCCTTTAATGCAAGTTTTTTACCTCGTTTATCTATTAGCTGCCAGGTTTCTGTCAAAGTTTCTTCTTGCCTATTTACCAGTACGGATGCCATACCTTGATGAAAATTAAGCCCTGATAAATACTTAGCAGCAATAACCCACGTGCCCTTTGAGTTAATATAACCCCAAAAATCACCTTTTCTCACACAAGCTAACCCCTCTGAAAAACCTAATACACCCTCAAACTGAAATGGAATGACCATTCTACCCCATTTATCAATATATCCCCATTGATAATTTATACAAACCGCTGATAATCCTTCATTAAATCTACCTACTGCGTCATATTGAGGGTTAATAACCCATTTACCCTGCACATCCATGTAGCCCCATTTGTTGTCTTGTTTAACCGCAATTCTACCCTCGCTGCAAGATTTAATAGCTGTATATTGTATAGGAATGATAATTTTACCTTGTTTATTCACTGCACCCCACAACTTCTCTCTACTCACGAGAGCAATCCCTTCCGTAAAGCCAAACATATTTTCATATTCAAATGGAATTACAAGTTCATTTTTGGGGGTAATAGCACCCCATTTACCTTGTTTTTTGACGACCATTATGCCTTCCCTTACAGATTCGGCATCTTCAAATCCACCTATAATTATTTTGCCCTGTTTATCTATGTAGTGCCACACAAAATGAGTATCTAATACCGTAGCATATCCCTCTGAAAAAGACTCTACATGCACAAATTGTGGTTCTATAATCATTTTACCTTGTTTATTTACAAAACCCCATAAATTTAATATCTTACCCTCATGATTGATATAAAAAACGTGTCCCTGTCTTTTAACGTTGCATTTGTGTTCTTCTATCAAAATAACTTCATCTAACTCTTTAGCTATGGTCTTTCCTTCTGTGTTAATAAGCTGTATTTTAATAGAACCATTTGCTAATTTATACTGTACAGCGGCTAATCCATGCTTAAAATCACCTGCTTTATGATACTGAGGGCGAATTTGCCATTTACCTTCAAGGTTAATATAACCCCATAAACCTGTATCATCGTCTTTCTTTGCGCAGAGGGATTGAGAAAAATCACTAACATTGTTCTTGTTAGTAAATGGAATGATTTCTATCCCTTTTGTAGTAATGTAGCTAATGTGTTTGTCTGTTCTTTCTACTTTAGCAACTCCTTTCTCAAAAGGATATACATTAGCATATTGGCAGGGAATAGTAAGGTTGAATGTACTGTCTAAAAATCCCCATAATTTGTTTTTTTTAACTCTATAAAAACCGTTTTTACACTCATCAATGAACTCATATTCAAATGGAACTGTAATTTTACCTTGTTTATCTATAATCCCCCAGTATTTATTTTTTTGCACACGAGCATATCCATGTACAAAGTCTGATACTTTTTCATACTCCGCAGGAATAGTAAAATTGCCTGTTTTATCTATGAAGCCCCATTTTTGATGATACAATACCGCACTTAATCCTTCTTGAAAAAGGCGAGCCTCTTCAAATTTAGGTTCGGTAATTAGTTTTTCATTATCTACGGACATAAAAGTCCATAAGCTCTCCCGTTTGATGCGTGCCATTCCTTCGGTTACGGCTACTTGATGTTCGCTCACAAATTCTCCTTTCTTGTTAATAGCTTGCCAATAGTCTCCTTTTTTTACCATTGCATAGCCTTGCTTAAAGGCGATAGCGTTATCGTATTCGCAGGGTATCACGATTTTCATTTCTGTGTTAATAAAGCCGTATTTATTTTTCTTTTTGATTATTGCTAAGCCTTCAATGAAGGGACTAGCTTCTGTGTAGGTTTCAGAACCGATTTTTTTGCCCGTTTTGTCAATAAAAAAATAAACATCATTTTTTTTGACGGTAGCTATACCTTGATGAAACAAAGAGGCTTCTTCAAATTGTGCGGGTATAACCCATTCATTTTTTTCATTGATGTAGCCGTATAATCCATTTTTTTTGTACACGGATAAACCTTCATGAAAATGTTTTTCGGGTAGATAAGTGGATATACGCACGGGGGCTAGCTGCGCCCATGTACATGCATTGTAAATCAGAACGTTTATGCAAACTAGCAAAACGTATTTCATATTGCGAAGTTATATTTTTCCTTTCATTTTCAAATTTTTTCTCTATTGAGAAGTAGTAGATTGAAGTAAAGATGATATTTTTTTGGGCGTGCCCTTGCCCACGTTGCGCTGCGCGCAGGTGTGCAAGGTCGGCGTGCTGCGGGCTAACGGTGCTACGCCCCACCCGCCCACCCCCTGGGCAAGAGTGAAAGAGTGGGCGAGGGGCTTCGCACCGTGCTGATGCACGCCCTCCGCATGCCTCACGCAGATAACTTTGCAGTGAACTAACTCCACTTATACAAGATTAAACCCTGGAAGTATCTGAAAATAAATATCAAACAAGGTAAAGCAAAATCGTGTCTAAAAACAAGGTAAAACCTCAAAATCCAGGGTTAAACCGCGTGAGGGATATGCAGCATGCCGTTAGGCAGTGCGAAGCGCAGCGTAGCACCGAAGCGTTAGCGTAGTGCGGAGTAGCCCGACCCGAGCGTTAGCGAGGGGCACGCCCAGAAAATTATCTATAACCTACCACATCACTTTACACTTTTCTATCCCAAACTCCTTCACAAAAAAGTCTTTTACGGCAGTGTTGAGCTTTACCTGATATTTTTTGGAATATCCTACTACTTTTTGACGACTGACCTCATCTAAAACAGAAAACATAACATTAGTAGAACCCTTTTGTTGAGCAAGTACCTGTTCTAATTTTGTAACTAATTCAGTGTTTATTTTATCCAATGAGATTTCTACATGCAGATTTTTAATTTTATCTACCACGTCTGTCATAAAATCCACCCTCTGAATACTAAACTCTAACTCTTGACTATCCTTAAAACGAGGTTGAAAACGCCCTACAATGTATAAAATGCGACCTTTTTCCATGTAATTGGCAAATTCTGCATATTGTTTATTAAACAGGGTAAACTCTATACTGTTTTCAAAATCCGATAGAGTAACGCGCATATAAGGATTGCCATTTTTATCTTGTTTTTTGAGTACATCTTCTACCATGGCAATTATGCGAATATCCTGCTTATACTTTTGGGCTTTTAACTCCTCTAATTTACTAATACTGCTATTTATGCTATGAATTTCTAATCGATAGGGGTCAAGAGGATGTCCTGATAAATAAATCCCTAATATTTCTCGTTCCTTACTTAACTTATCTAAAATAGACCACTCCTCTGCGGGCGGAAATGAAGGAGTGAGTTCTTGCGAACTTTCATTACTCGTCGTGCCAAATAAGCTATTTTGTTGAGATTGCTTATCTGCTTGTATTTTGTTTCCGTACCGTAAAATGCGTTCTAAAAATAGTACAGAACCTGATTTATCATTTACAGGAGCAAAATACTGTTCTCTTTTTATCCCAAAACTGTCAAATGTACCACTTTGAGCAAAACTCTCCATACAACGCTTATTTAATAGACGCAAATCCACACGAGAAACAAGGTCAAAAGCATCTCTAAATTTGCCATTTTTCTTACGCTCTTCAATAATTATCTCAATAACACCCTCGCCTACTCCTTTCAGTCCTCCTAATCCATAACGAATTTGCCCTTTTTCATTAACGGTAAATACATATTCTGATTCGTTAATATCTGGCCCTAACACTTCTAATCCCATTTGCTTGCATTCTGTGAGGTAAAAAGAGAGTTTATCCATATTGTTCATGTTATTAGTAAGTACTGAAGCCATGTATTCTGCGGGATAGTTTGCTTTAAGATATGCCGTTTGATACGCTAAAACGGAATATGCCGCTGAGTGAGAACGGTTAAAGCCATATTCGGCAAATTTTTTCATGATACCAAAGGTTTTGCGTGCTGTGTTTTCATCTATTCCTTTTTTAATAGCCCCTTCCACAAAAATGCTTTCTTGTCGTTCCATTTCTTTGACATCTTTTTTACCCATTGCCCTACGAAGTAAATCCGCGCCGCCTAGAGTGTAACCTGCCATAATTTGTGCTGCCTGCATGATTTGCTCTTGATATACCATAATACCAAATGTTTTTTCTAAAATTGGAATTAGACATTCATGAGGATATTCAGGTTTTTCTTTACCGTGTTTGCGGGCAATATAGTTAGGAATGTATTGCAATGGGCCTGGTCTATACAGAGCGTTCATGGCGATTAAGTCTTCTATGTTCGTAGGTTTGAGTTGCCGTAGATATTGGCGCATGCCTTCACTTTCAAATTGAAATGTAGCCACAGTATTACCTTGCTGGTAGAGTTCGTATGTTTTACGGTCGTCTAATGGGATATTATCAATATCAATCTCGATACCATGCCGTTTTTTTATTAAACTCAAACAATCTTTGATGATAGTTAAGGTAGCTAAGCCCAAAAAGTCCATTTTGAGCATACCTGCTTTTTCAATGTATTTGCCGTCATATTGTACTGCTACAATTTCCTCGTTATCTTTATTTTGTACAAATACAGGAACATAATCGGATACATCCCCTGGGGCGATAATTACCCCTGCAGCGTGGATTCCAGTTTGTCGTACTGAACCTTCTAAGACCTCTGCATAATCAAAGAGCTTTTTTAGGTCTCCTGTGCTTTCGGAACGTGCTTGGGCAAATTCAGGAATATTTTTTAAGGCATAAGAAAACTCTGTTTCACCATCAGGCAGAGTTAAAGGTAGTTCATCTAACCATTTACAAATTTCGTTCGTTTTAGTTAGTGGAACGCCTATTACGCGCCCTACATCCCTGATGGCTGTTTTTAAGCCCATAGTCCCAAAAGTAACAATCTGACATACGCTTTGTCTGCCGTACTTTTGAATGACATATTCTATTACTTTTTGCCGCCCTACATCATCAAAATCGGTATCAATATCGGGCATAGATACACGTTCAGGGTTGAGGAAGCGTTCGAAGAGTAAATCATATTTTATAGGGTCAATGTTGGTAATACCCGTGCAATAGGCTACTAATGAACCTGCTGCCGAACCTCTTCCTAAACCCACCATAACGCCCATTTTACGAGCGGCATTGATAAAATCTTGAACAATCAAGAAATATCCTGCATAGCCCATTTGTTTAATGGTTTGCAACTCAAAACGCAAACGCTCATCTACGTGTGCAGGTACGTCTTGATAACGAATTTTTGCTCCTTCGTAGGCTAAATGAGCTAAATACTCATCTTCATTCTTAAAACCTTGCGGCAATTGATATTGTGGCAATAGAATATCGCCAAAAGGTAAATCAAATTTCGTTTTTTCTACAATCTCTTGGGTGTTTTCGAGGGCTTCTAAATGATCAGGGAACATAGCTTGCATTTCTTGGGGCGTTTTAACATAGAATTGGTCCCCTGAAAATTTAAATCTATTAGTTTGATTCAGTTCAGAACCCGTTTGAATGCACAGTAAAACGTCATGAGCAGGGGCATCCTGTTGGGAAATATAGTGCGAGTCATTAGTAGCTATCACCTTAACATTATATCGTTTTGACCACTGTAAAAGTATTTCATTGACAATTTTCTGTTCAGGTATGTCATCTAATCCTTGTTCATGAATAGGATGCCGTTGAATTTCTATGTAATAGTCCTCTTTGAATACATCTAACCACCATTCAAAGGCTTTACGAGCATCGTCTATGCGTCCAGCTATGATAAGAGAAGGGATCTCAGCAGCTAAGCAGCAAGTAGTAGCAATTAGTCCTTCATGATATTGCTGTATTAAGGCTTTATCTATGCGTGGGTAGCGATAAAATCCTTTTTGATAAGCAATGGAATTAAGTTTAACAAGATTTTTGTATCCTGTAACGTTTTTAGCCAGTAATAATTGGTGATAACGTGGTAGTTTAGGAGATTTGTCATCATGAGTAGTAGGAGAGAGATAGAATTCACATCCTATAATAGGCTGAATGCCATTTTTTTTGGCTTCATAATAAAAGCTGGGTACGCCGAACATGTTGCCATGGTCAGATATAGCAATTGCCTTCATACCTGATTTTGCCACGTGTTTCATGAGTTTAGGTATGTTAGAAGCGCCATCTAACAAACTGTACTGAGTATGGGAATGTAAATGTGCAAAGTTGACCATGCTACAAAGGTAACTAAATTTTTGAATATAATAGCAATTATATTTTGCATCATATTTTGAAAGAAGGTGTATGTCTGTTGTGTTCAGAAAGTTATTTTTTGATTTAGATTTTATTTTTGGGCGTGTCCCTCGCTTGCGCTCGGGTCGGCGTGCTACGGGCTACGCTGACGCTTCGGTGCTTCGCCGCGCTACGCACTGCTGACGCACCCTCCGCATGCCTCACGCAAGAACCTCAGCAAGTAGGCAGCGTCTATTTATTCAAACTTTTACCTTGTAAATCCTTGAAAATCAATTCAAAACAGGGTAAAACTTGTATATTCAAGGTTAAAAGGTCGTGTAAAGTCTATATATTCAAGGTTTAACTTTGTAAATCATTGAAAATGAATACTAAACAAGATAAAGTGATTGCAATTCAAACAAGTAAAAAATTTTAACCTTGTAAGGAGTTCATAATCAACATTAAACGAAATAAAGCAAAGGTATGTATAAAAACGAGGTAAAACATCCAAAGGCTGCTGCATGAGGCATGCGGAGGGCAAGCCGTCAGGCTTGGTGCGAAGCCCCTCGCCCACTCTCTCACTCTTGCCCAGAGGGTGGGGCGCAGCACCGTCAGCCCGCAGCACGCCGACCTTGCTTGCATGAGCGCAGCGAGACGTGGGCAAGGACACGCCCAAAAAAAGAATTAAAATAAATCCTCCTTTGAGTTAGAAATAGACCCACTCTAATCAAAATGTTTGTAATCAGTTTATATTTGCAGAATGTTTGAGGAGAAAATAGACCTTCCTACGGCTAAAAAACGCATAGATATTCCTACCATGGTCAAAATAATTGAAGTAAAACAAGAAACTAACCAAGTAAAAACCTTTACCTTGGATATCTCCTTACATGCACAACCTGGACAATTTGTTAATATATGGATCCCAGGTTTAGATGAAAAACCTTTCTCCATAGCCGAGGATAATGGTAAAACACTTAAAATTACCTTTTTTGCCGTAGGTCAGTTTACTAATCATTTATTTAACTACAAAAAAGGGGATAAAATAGGCATCAGAGGACCTTATGGAACATACTACCGTTTTTTACCTCATTCTACTTTGGCTTTATTAGCTGGAGGTTACGGTGCAGCACCTATGTATTTTTTAGCCCAAAAAGCCTCGCAAATGAATTGTACTATTCACTTTATCGTAGGCGCCAAAACTAAAGAGCATTTGTTGTATTTAGAACTTATCCAAAATTTACCTAATACATTTTTACATATAGCCACAGATGATGGCTCCAAAGGACACAAAGGATATAACACAGAACTATTAGAAAAAATACTAAAAACACATATAATACATAAAGTCTTTGCATGCGGTCCTGAAAAAATGCTCTATCGTACGCATCAAATATGTATGCAACATAAGATAACTGGACAACTCTCCATAGAAAGATACATGAAATGCGGTTTTGGCGTTTGTGGTCAATGTGTATTAGACAACACAGGCGATAGAGTATGTTTAGAAGGTCCTGTAATGACCACAGAACAACTTAATCAAATTCAAGAATTCGGTTTATACCACCGAGATAAAGAAGGATTAAAACACTTTTTTTAATAAGTTTTGTTATACTTTTGGCAGTGTAATAACACTTATCTGACCAAAAAGTGTATATTTGTTTAGATTAAGATATGAAAGTATGTCTTACTGTTACAGGAATGCACTGTACATCATGTGCGCAGTCTGTTCAAAAATTGATACAAAAAAATAAGGGAGTGCATAATGTATATGTTAATTTTGCTACAAATGAAGCTTCTTTTGATGTAGATAATCCCGATTTTAAGATAGAAACTTTACTCAAAGAGATACAAAATTTAGGTTATCACGCACAGATAAAGCAAGAGCAGGAAACAGATAGTGCTTTTGAACAAGAACACTCATTATTAAGAACAAAGCTTTTGCAAAGCAGTTTGTTTGCCGTTCCTTTGTTTTTACTATCCATGACCAGTATGTTTGTTGATATGCATATCCCTTATCAGAAATGGATAGAATTAGGATTATGCGTTCCTGTAATGATTATAGGATGGAAATACTTTGGTAGAAGTGCGGTTCGGTCTATTCGTAACTTATATCCTAACATGGATGTACTGATTACCATGAGTTCATCTACTGCTTTTCTGTATAGTTTATATGTTCTTTTGTTCAACATAAAAGAGGCTCACCTGTATTTTGAAACAGCTGCTACAATTATTACATTAGTGATATTAGGAAATTGGTTAGAAGCTGTATCCATTCAAAAAACACAATCTGCTCTCAAATCTTTACAACAACTTCAACCTTCTGTAGCCAACTTAGTTCAAAAAGATTATTTTAATGATACCGAAATAGTGCGTTCTGTTCCTGTAAAAGAATTAGAAATAGGCGATATAGTATTAGTCAAAGCAGGGGATACCATTCCTACTGATGGAATAGTAGCAGAGGGAGATATAGAAGTCAATGAGTCTATGCTGACAGGGGAGTCTATACCACAATATAAAAGAAATCAAGATTGTGTATTAAGTGGTACGTTGGTCATGCAGGGCAGCGCTAAAATCAAGGTTACACAAAAAAGTACTCAAAGTTTAGTTCAGGAGATTATTAACCTTGTACAAAAAGCACAACAGAATAGACCACGCATACAAAAAATTGGTGATGACATTGCCGCAATATTTGTACCTGTGGTTATAGGAATTGCATTACTTACATTTGTGCTTTCTTTTTGGGCAGCTGAAAAACCTTTGGAGGCTTCATTTTTGAATGCTGTTGCCGTATTAGCCATTTCATGTCCTTGCGCGATGGGATTGGCAACACCTACCGCAATTATGGTCGGAGTAGGGCGTGCTTCTCAAATGAGCATACTATTCAAAGATGGGCGCGCTATTGAAAATTTAGCTCGGATAAAGTTCATCTTCTTTGATAAAACAGGTACTTTAACCACAGGAAACTTTACTTTCGATGAAGTGCAGGTACTTAATCCCAAATATTCTAAAACGGAGATAGAGTCTTTATTTTTATCTTTTCAGCAGCATAGCAACCACCCTATTGCGGTATCCATGGTAAGACATTATACTCAAAAAAAGGTAAACACTGTTTCTATACAACAAGTGGAGAGTATTGTAGGTAAAGGAGTGCAAGGATATTATCAAGGGAAGTTGGTGCAAATAGGAAGATTTAATGCAGTACAAGTACAAGATAAAGAAGTGCAGCAAGTAACCTTATGGATAGACCAAAGTCCCGTAGCTTTTGTACGTTTTTATGATACTTTGAAAGCAGACAGTCAGCAGACTATACAATATTTGAAAAGCAGGGGCATAGAACCGATTTTACTTTCTGGAGATACTGAAGTAAACTGTAAAAAGGTAGCTTTGCAGTTAGGCATTGAGTATTTTTGCAATGTACTTCCTGCGGATAAGCTGCATTATATTGAGAGGTATCAAAAAAGTGGGGTTGTGGCTATGGTAGGCGATGGCATCAACGATGCACCTGCACTTAAACAGGCTAATGTAGGTATAGCCATAGGAAGTGGCACACAGGTAGCCATTGCATCGGCTGATGTGGTATTGCGTACAGACAAATTATATAGTATTGTTACGGCGCATCAAATTGCACAAAAAACTGTTCAAACGATTAAGCAAAATTTATTTTGGGCATTTTTTTACAACAGTGTTGGCATTCCGATTGCGGCTTTGGGTTGGCTTAATCCTATGATAGGTGCTTTGATTATGGCATTTTCGGATGTGGTAGTAATTGGTAATTCTCTTCGTTTAAGAAGTAGAAAAATAGAAGCATAAAGAGGGAGTTGAATTATTTTTCTTTTTTTGGGCGTGCCCCTTCGCTTGCGCTTCGGGTCGGCGTGCTACGGGCTGCGCTATCGCTTCGGTGCTACGCACTGCTGACGCACCCTCCGCATGCCTCACGCAGCAGCCTTTGGACGTTCTACCTCATTTTTATACATGTTCTTGCTTTACCTTGTTGAAGATTGATTATCAAATGCTTACAAAGTTAAATTTTTTTATCTCGTTTGAACTATTGCTATTTTACTTTGTTTTACATTGATTTTCAAGCATGTACAAGGTTAAATCTTGAATATATGAACTTTACACTACTTTTTAACCCTTAATACGAATGCTTTACTTTATTTTCAATTGATTTTCAATAACTTACAAGGTTAAAATATATTTTTACCTTGTTTAACATTGATATTGAGTTACTTACAAGGTTACAGTTTGAATAAGTGGGATTAGCGTACTTGCTGTTTGCGTGAGGCATGCGGAGGGCGTGCGTTAGCACGGTGCGAAGCCCCCTTGCACACGCCCTTAACCCCATAACCAGGGGGTGGGCGGGTGGGGCGCAGCACCGTTAGCCCGTAGCACGCCGACCCGAGCGCAGCGAAGGGACACGCCCAAAAAAGCTACACTCAATTTTCTAAAAAATACCAGTAAAATAACAAATAGATTATACTCAAAATGGCTTTTTATGTATCTTTGCTAACCTAGATCAGGCTAATTATGGAAATAGAATTTGTCAATCATTCGTGTTTTATTATCAACTATAAAGGCGTCAGAGTAATATGCGACCCGTGGCTGGAAGGTAGTGTATTCAATAATGGTTGGAGACTAATTTGCGAAACTAAATTCAAATACGAAGACTTTGCAAGTATAAACTATATATGGTTCTCTCACGAACATCCTGACCACTTCTACCCCCCTAACTTAGTTAAAATACCTGTTGAGTATAGAAAAAATATTACTGTCCTTTTTCAATACACTAAGGATAAAAGAGTAGTAGATTATTGCAAAAGTATTAACTTCAAAGAAGTTATAGAACTTATGCCTAATCAATGGTACAAAATTCACGAAGATTTGAAAGTATTATGTGAGCCTTATGAGGAAGGCGACTCTTGGATATGTTTCAAAACAAATGATTTATGCTACCTCAATACTAATGACTGTGGAATTATGACCCATAAAGCAGCACAAAAAAGAATAGCTTGTAAAGTTGGCAAAGTAGATGTGTTACTATCTCAATTTTCTTACGCGTACGGTATCGGTAACCCTGAAGACGTAAGACTAAGACAACAAAAAGCTCAAGAAAAATTAGAACTATTCAAAATTCAATGTGAGGTATTCAAACCCAAAGTAGTTATTCCCATAGCTAGCTACATTTATTTCTCTCACACTGAAAACCATTGGCTTAATGATAGTATAAATACCCCCAGAAAAACATATAATTTCTTTAAGGAGAATACAGACGCTGAACCTGTGGTTCTGTACTGTGGTCAAAAATACACTTTTGGACAAGCTCATGATTCTATGCAGTCTATTGCTTTATATGAAGCAGACTATGAAAAAGTGTCTCAAATTACTTTGGATAAGTACACAACAACCCAAACCGTACCCGAAAAAGAACTGCAAAGTGCCGCATCTGTATTTATTGAAGATATGAACAGAAATAACTCATGGTTGCTTAAAATGATTCTAAAACCTACGTACATATTTGTAAAAGACTATAATAAAACTTACTCTTTGTCTTTGAAGGGATTTACTGAGGTTAAGATTGATGCTGAAAAATGCGATGTCTCTCTGACAAGTGAAAATTTATTATTTTGTTTCAAGTATCCTTATGGAATTGATACTACACAGATTAACGGTAGAATGCAAAAGCCCAGGCAAGGAAATTACAAAAGATTTTACAACTTATTTAGGGTTAACCAATTAAAGTCAAGGGGTATTGACCCTAATTCTATGTTTTATCTTTTAGGAGTACTTCGAAGAAGGCTCTTTCCTAATTATTAAGATACTAATTCTTGTATTATGAAGCCTAAAAAGCCAAAAGAAACAGCTGCGGAAATGACAGAGCTTGTGCTACCTAATGATACTAACACATTAGGAAATTTAATGGGTGGGCGTTTGATGCACTGGATGGATATTGTCTCAGCCATTTCTGCACAGATGCACTGTAATAGAATTGTAGTTACAGCCGCAGTAGATTTTGTAGATTTCAAGCATCCTATTCACTTAGGGGAGATTGTCAAACTCAGTGCAAGAGTTACTCGTGCTTTTAATACTTCAATGGAAGTATATGTAAAGGTAATTGGTAAGAATTTACGCACAGGAGAGGAGAAATTTTGTAATCAAGCGTATTTTACTTTTGTGGCAGTGGACCAGGACGGTCTGCCTATCTCTGTACCTCCTATTGAACCTGAAACCGAGGAAGAGAAAGCACAATATGAAGATGCGTTAGCTCGCAGAAATATGCGTTTGATGTTAGCAGGTAAGATAAAACCTGATTTGAAAATACTAAGTGATTTACTGACGTAGATTAGAGATTCATTTGACAGTTTGTAATTGAATTTAAATTTTTAGTATTTTTTGGGCGTGCCCTTGCTTGCGTTTCGCTGCGCTCATGCAAGCAAGGTCGGCGTGCTACGGGCTAACGGTGCTGCGCCCCACCCGCCCACCCCCTGGTTATGGGGTTAAGGGCGTAGGCGGGGGGCTTCGCACCAAGCCTAACGGCTTGCCCTCCGCATGCCTCACGCACGCAGCACGTATGCTAATCTCATTTATTCAAATCTTTACCCTGTAAGTACCTGAAAATGAATATACAACAAAGTTAAAATGTATTTTAATCTTGTAAATACTTGAAAATCAATGTAAAACAGAGTAAAACTTGTGTATTGAGGGTTAAAATGCTATCAAAAGTTCATGTATTCAAGGTTTAGCCTTGTACATGCTTGAAAATGAACACAAAACAAGATAAAACGACAGTAATTAAAACAAAGTAAAAATTTTTAATCTTGTAAGTACTTGATAATGAACATTAAACAAGGTAAAGCAAAAGTATATATACAAACAAGGTAAGGTATCAAAACGCTGCTGCGTGAGGCATGCGGAGGGTGCGTCAGCAGTGCGTAGCGCAAGCGAAGCACCGAAGCAATAGCGCAGCCCGTAGCACGCCGACCCGAAGCGCAGCGAGGGACACGCCCAAAAAAATAAATAAGTTTTTTGGTACTTATACGTCAAAAGAAATATACATTAACCAGCGAGTTCCTTCAAAGTTTGAATTACATACTCTTGGGCTTCTAAGCTTAAATCCGGGTAAAGGGGTAGACTAATCAAACGTAAATAAGTTTGATAACTTATCATAAAATCTTGTTCGGTATATCCAAAAGTTTGCTTGTAGTAAGAATACAAAGGCACGGGAAAAAAATGTACTGATGTTTCTATCCCTCTTTCCTTAAGTTTGAACATTAACATATCCCGTGTGCAAGGAATAGCATCCAAATTGAGTTTGAGAATGAACAAATGATAAGCATGAGTACTATTAGGCTGTATTTTTACTAATTCAAAACGAGGGTCTTGTGCAAAAGCATTTTCATAATTTTGATACAAGATTTTTCGCTTTTCATGGTTTAATGAGATATTTTCCATTTCTGCTATCCCAATAGCAGCTTGAATATCAAACATATTGTACTTAAATCCTGGATAAAGGACATCATACTGTTGGTAAGCTGTACTTTGTCTTCGTTTCCATATTTCCTTATCAATGCCATGACTACGGAGCAGTTTTACTTTATGGGCTATTTGTGGATTTTTAGTGGTCAGCATACCGCCCTCTGCTGTGGTTAAATTTTTAGTAGCATAAAAGCTAAAAGCACCTACATCGCCAATACTACCTGAGTCGCGTCCTTGATAAGTGCTTTCAAGAGCATGTGCGCAGTCCTCTATCAAAAATAAGTTGTGTTTTTCTGCAATTTCTTGCAAGGACTGCATATTGCACATGTTACCTGCTATATGCACTGCGATAATTACTTTTGTGTGAGGTGTAATTTTACGTTTTACTTCGTCAGGGGAGAGAGTGAGTGTGTCAGGGTCAATGTCTGCGAATACTACCTTCAAGCCAGAATGTAAAGCCATAGTTGCAGTACTGGGAAACGTAAGTGTAGGTACTATTACTTCTGAACCTTTGGGTAATTCTAAAGCAATCATGGCTAGATGTAGAGCAGCTGTACATGAGGTTAATCCTATACTATAAATACCTTTTTTGTATGCTGAAAAAGTATCCTCAAAAGTTTGTGTATATTTACCTGTGGTCAGCCATCCGCTCCGTATAGCATCGGTAACATTGTCTATAGCTTTATTACTCAAACTTGGCTTAAAAAACGGAACTTGTATCATGATTTATGGGATTATGCAAAGTTAAGTAATTTTTTAGGTTCTCCAGGCGTGTCCTTACTTAAGTATTCACTTCTACGGCACTTTAGAAATCTGTCAAAAATTAGAGTTAGTTTAGTAATGTATCAGAATCAGATGTGATGTAAGGTTTAAATCAAATTGTCTAAAATGTAATAAAAATAGATTGATTTTGTCTCCCGAAGATTTTATACATATCAAAAGCCATCATAAAAAAACATAATAAAATTAAAAAATGTTTTCAATAAATTTAAAGATAAGTCATATATTTGCGTCTCAGATGCAAGTTAACAATATGAAAAGAGTAATCTACATTCTTGCGTCTCTTTTGATAGTGATAAATCAGCTATCAATTGCCCAGACAGAGTGT
The DNA here is from genome assembly GCA_025057675.1 of Bacteroidia bacterium. Taxonomy (GTDB): domain Bacteria; phylum Bacteroidota; class Bacteroidia; order JANWVE01; family JANWVE01; genus JANWVE01. The sequence continues at coordinate 16,259 of JANWVE010000009.1, read as the reverse complement.
AATGGGCACTGCTACTATGGACGCTAACTGGGTCATTCATCTTGATGGCAGTACTGTACTTAAAGAATACAGCACGGACCTAAGTGCTGTGGGCTTCAAGTCCGAGGAGCAAGCTCAAAAATTCTTCAACTGGTTCAGAGATAATCTATTCTCCTTCAAGGACTTCAACTTTGCAACTAAAAAAGTTACCGTAGTACTTTATCCCGAGCACTTGCGTAACGCTTGGACAGTTGCTCAATGGAATGAGTATTTGCAAAATAAAGCCAACCAAAGAAAAGCTCAATTTCCTGCTATTCCGTTCTAATAAGTATAAGTAAGATTGAAATTCATTAAAAAATAAATCCTATGAGAAATCTATATAAATTCATACTGAGCATAGCAGTAGTGATTAGCGGCAGGGTTCTTGCCCAAATTGTGGGCGGTAACTGCTATTTGATGGGAAACTACGCCGAAATGGCAGTTTCTAGCTGCGGAGTGTACGGAGTAGGAGTTACTCCACCTGCAGGCTATCACCCAAAATGGGACTGCTGGGGCTGGCCTACAAATAGATTTGGCTTTGTAGCCGACCCATACAAAAACGGCTGGACTGTGGCTGGACCAGGTTCATTTCCTCAGTTTATGGGAGATTACTTTACTCCGGGTAGTCCCGAGGAAGGTTGGGGAATAGAATTTAACATTGGTGCAACCAATTATGTATATGGAAATTATCAGTTGTGTAGCACATGGGGTTTAGTAAGTGGGGGAGTTCCAGGCGGTATTACTGCGTATAACGTGACCCCTACCTCCCGCCAGGCGGTTTGGCAAGGTTCAATAATGGGATTACAGATCACACAAACAACTACGATATTTACAGACTCTTTGTATATTTTGACTTGTGTTACCATTCAAAATACAAGTTCAAATAATTTCACGAATGTTTATTACTCTCGTAATGTAGATCCTGATAATGAACAACCCTGGACAGGAAATTTTACTACCACAAAGACAATTGTATATCAACAGCCCATGTCCGCTGGGTCAAGGGCATTGGTGAGCGCGGTAGGGCTAGCTCATAATGCATATTTAGGACTAGGTACAAAAGATACTCGTGCAAGAGTGATACATGGCGGTTTTTCAAATTGGGACCCAAGCGATATATGGAACGGGGTAGGTTTCACCAGTACACTTGGCGCTGTTACAACTAGTGATATAGGCATCTCATTAGCTTTTAACTTAGGTAACATTCCCCCAGGTGGGTGTGCTACGTTAGCTTATGTGTATGTTCTTTCTGCTGCACAATTAGAGTCTGCCCTAAATGCGACCTCACCGATGTTTTATGCGGGTTCAGTAGACATCACGGCATCAGGCAGTACTACAATATGCCAGGGCAATAGTGTTACATTGAGTATTGTTGGTGGGGCAGGAAACTGTGTAGGGGGTACATGGAACTGGACATGGTCGCCTGCCACAGGATTAAGTACGACAACAGGCACTTCGGTCGTTGCCTCCCCTTCTACCACAACCACATATACTGCCACAGCAACTGATATATGTGGGGGCGTGGTGTTTAGCAAAAATATAACAGTAAATGTAACTCCCTCACCTACGATTACACTCTCTTCAAGTTATAATTATTGCGGCTTACCTATAGCAATTGACGCAACTGTAACAGGGGGCACTATAGGTGGAGGACCGGCTACGTGCGGCCTGTACTCTGGTGCTTGTTTAGGACCACAAAACTTGTACATAGTAGGCACTGGCACAACAACCAACACCACCACTACATATCCCGCTCCTTATGGAAACTGGTACTGGGGGGCAAGACACCAATTTTTAATCAGAGCTATAGACCTAATTGCGGCAGGACTTACCGCAGGTAGAATTGATAGACTAGACTTTAATGTTCAAAGTACCAACGGAGTTACTCATAACGGCTTCACAATACGTTTAGGATGCACTTCTTTAACAAGTCTTTCTAGCTTTGTAACAACTGGTCTAACTACTGTATTTGGACCTACTAACCATACTCCTACTACTGGATGGAATAGCCATGTTTTTAGTACTCCTTTTTATTGGGATGGAACAAGTAATTTGATTGTAGAAACATGCTTTAATAATTCAAGCTACACTCAAAACACTGTTTTCTTTATGACCAACACGACCTATACCTCTGCTATATGGTACAGAGCAGATGTATCTGGAGTTTGCACAAATAATAGTGTAACTAGTACAGCTTCACAAATACCTAATATGAGATTTAGGCACTGTACTATACCATCAGGGGGGTATACCTACAGCTGGTCGCCAGGTACAGGATTATCTTGTACTACTTGTGAAGACCCTATTAGTAATCCTACCTCTACCCCCACTACATATACACTTACGGTAACGGATGCCAACGGATGCACTTCTAGTGCCACAACTACTATCCTACCCTGCTTACCTACCACTCTATTCCTACGAGGTATTTCTCAAGGTCAAAACGCTTTACTTTCATGGGACTATCCTAATGACTTATCGTTCAAATACTTTGAACTTGAACGTAGCAATGATGGTATAAATTACCAAAGCCTTGCTAAATTTATCCCTGTTAGTGGTCAGGACAGGTATGAATATACAGACCAGGGAGTAAGAGCAGGAAATTATTATTACAGGACTCGGAAGGTTAGTAAAGATGGTTCAGAAGCGTACAGTAATACCGTTGAAATCACTATTAACCCTGTTTTAGATGGATTTATTGTTCAAAATATAGCACCTAATCCTGCTTTTGATGAGGTTATGATACAATATACTCTTACCACAGCGGGTAAAGTACAATTTGCTATTTATGATTTAACGGGTAGAAGGTTAAAAGACATATACGAGGGCAATGTTAGCACAGGGCAGTATGTTGAGAAATTCTCTGTATCTGATTTACCGAACGGTAGTTATCTCGTCGTAGCAATATATAATAACAACGCACAACACTTCAGATTGAACGTGTCCCGTTAAATATTCTGATTATTCTCAATTCTGGTTCCCCATCTGTTGCATAAACAGATGGGATTTTTATTTTTTATCCTGGGGATGTCTTGTGGGTATTAGCGCGGCGAAACACCCAACAGTAATACATACAAAGAAAAACTTTACTAAAATCCTTGATTATCCTCTATTTTTGAATACTATTTTATACTTTTGCAGTATCATATAAACTCAAAAAAGAACCTTGGCAGAGAAAGTATTTGAAGTACAAAATCCCATTTTATTCACAGGATTGCATAATGAGCTATTAGAAATGCTCAAAAATGCTTATCCTAATCTAAAAATTGTGGCTCGAGGGTTGGAAATCAAACTTATAGGTACAGAGGAAGACATCCTGCTAGCAGAAGCTATCCTTGAACAAATGAAGCATATCATCCAAAAACAAGGACACATCAACGAAGTACAACTCAAAGATTTACTGAACAATCAAAAAACTGTAATCTTTACACAAAAAGACGCTAAACCTATCTTATTCGGTGCTAATGGACAGCCAATTTTAGCAAAAACGGTTAATCAGAAACGCATGGTACAAGCTTCAGCAGAAAATGATATTGTTTTTGCCATAGGTCCTGCGGGTACAGGTAAAACGTATACTGCGGTTGCTATTGCTGTCAATGCATTAAAAAACAAGCAAGTAAAACGCATTGTACTTGTACGCCCTGCCGTAGAAGCAGGTGAGAGTCTTGGCTTTTTGCCTGGCGATATGAAAGAAAAAGTAGACCCTTACTTGCGTCCCCTCTACGACGCTTTAGATGATATGATACACGCTGAAAAACTTAAATCTTATTTAGAGAACAAAGTCATAGAGATTGTACCCCTAGCCTACATGCGCGGACGAACGCTAAATAATGCTTTTATTATTTTAGATGAAGCCCAAAATGCCACTTCTGCTCAAATGAAAATGTTTCTTACTCGTTTGGGTATGGACTCCAAAATTATAGCCACAGGTGATTTAACTCAAATAGATTTGCCCAAAAAAACTCTTTCAGGACTAAAGCATGCGGTTCAGTTGCTCAAAGATATTAAAGGAATTGCTTTTGTGGAGTTAGATGGGCGAGATGTAGTAAGGCATCCTTTGGTCAAGAAAATCATTGAAGCATACGAATATGCAGACTCCTTGAAAGATAATACGGGACAAAATTTGTCATAGTCATACATAGAAAATTCCTAGAAAATGAATGATTTTTTGGGCGTGTCCTTGCCCACGTCTCGCTGCGCTCGTGTTGTGGGCAAGGTCGGCGTGCTACGGGCTGCGCTATCGCTGCGGTGCTGCGCTTCGCTACGCACTGGGCTAACGCCCACCCTTCGCATGCCTCACGCAGAACATTCTGCAAGTATCTTAAACCATCTATACTCTGTTTAGCCTTGTAGGTAACTCAAAATAACGCAAAAACAAGATAAAACAAAATTATGCATAAAATAAGATAAAAACCCCAAAATACAGGGTTAAATGCGTGAGGGGCATGAAGCAAGGGCGCAGCCCTGTGCGAAACGAAGTGCAGCACCGAAGCGTATGCGTAGTGCGGAATGCACCGACCCGAGCGCCAGCGAGGGACACGCCCAAAAAAGTAAAATTATTTTTTAGACTTGATATAAGATCCACCCTTAATGGTAAGTGCATTTATTAAACAGAATCTTAAAATATAAAGCGTTCCATTTATCTTTGTCTTATGTTGGATAAAGCATTACTGCGAAAAGAAAAATTAGCTTGGAGAAGTGCGTTAGAACCACAAAAGGTAGCAGAATATAGCAGGCAAATTACTGATAATGTACTTAATTTTTTTGATATACAACCTGCTCATAAGGTTCATTTGTTTTTCTCTATTGAGCATAAAAAGGAAGTACAAACCTTGTTTCTTTTTGAAAAAATACTCGGAATAGTGCCTCTTCAACACTGCTTTACATCTTTTATTGATTACAGTACAAATACATTGTGCCACACCCAAATACTACAAAATTGTACATGGCAAACTGATCGATACGGTATTCCTGTACCCTTTCCTTTAATGCCTGTTCGTAACCCGAGATTAGACATTATTTTTGTACCATTGGTTGTATTTAATAGAAAAAATCATCGCATAGGCTATGGAAAGGGATATTATGATAAATTTCTTAGTCAATATCCTGCTTCAACTACGATTGGTCTGGCGTTTGAGGGTCAGAAGGGTGAATTTGTAGCTGACCCACATGATATTCCCTTGAAGTACGTGGTTACTGAACAGTGTATTTATTTTAGGGGCAGAAAATAGGTTTTCTTCGTTATATTTACGTCAGCGGCTTACTGGTTCTTGCGTTACATGCTTAGCTAGTACCACGTTAAGAGCATTATGCAAATTTACCCTATAAGTTTGCTGTTAATGCTTTACGCTTCAAAGCAGAGAGGTGTTTAGTAATATCAATCTCCTTAGGACATGCGGCTACACAGTTAAACACGGTATAGCACTTCCATAAACCTTGGCTACTATCTAAAACTTTTAATCTTTGAGAAGCCCCTTGGTCGCGGCTGTCAAAAATAAACCGATAAGCTTTTAACATGGCCGCAGGACCCAAGTAGTCGGGGTTACTCCATGTAGAGGGACATGATTGTGTGCATGCACCACATAGGATACATTTAGTAGACTCTTCAATAAGAGCATGTTCCTCGGGGGTTTGTAAGCGTTCTAATTCGGGTGCGGGGTCGTTGTTAATCAAAAATGGGCTAATGGCTTCGTATTTTTTCCAAAATTCACTTTGATCAACTACTAAGTCTTTGATTACAGGCAAACCGGGTAGAGGAGCTACGGTAACTTTTCCTGTTTTAGCAAATTCTTTCATTAAGGTAGCACAAGCTAGTTTATTTACTCCGTTAATTTGCATTGCGTCAGAGCCACAAACTGCATGCGCGCAAGACCGCCTGTAAGTTAAAGTACCGTCAATATGCCATTTAATATAATTGAGTACATCTAATACTCTATCCATTAAGTCTGCTTCAACGGTATAAGTTTCCCAATGCGGTTCTTTATCCACATCAGGATTAAAACGCTTGACTTCAACCGTAAATTTTTGGGTTGCCATATTCTTTGAATAGCAAAACTATACAATTTCAACTATACTACAAAAAATTGACAAGAAAAGTTTTATCAATATGGATAGGGTAAAATCCACTTTTTAGGTTTGAAAGTGTCTTTTTCTTGCATTAAGTTAATATTGGGGTCTATCAGTAGTTGGCTGGGTCTGCCATTGAGCGTAACATATACCTCTGCTCGGACCTCGGGCTTATGTATGCCTTTTTTTTCATAGTATTTACCTAAAAAATGAGCAAATTGTAGTATCATGTCAGGTTGCATAGCCATTTGTTTCTCTTGGTGGTCGTTCAAAAATTCACGATTATTTACTAATCCTTCTTTTCCTGTACGTGTATCTTTTACATAAAAAGTTGCCGTTCCTGCTTTTTCCATCAGCATTACTCGCCAGGAGAAACGGTAACCTTCTTCGGTCCAAAATAAATTTCCGCTGTATAATACATATCGCCAAGGATATAATACTTGAAAAATGATGTAAAAACTCAAAACGTATTTAAGCCATTTGGGTATAGGTTGAATATCAAAGACGTTGTTTTCGGTTTTTTTCATCCACTTATCAAAGTCAAAGAAGATAAGAGTAGATACTATCATAACCAACGGAAATACTCCTATTTGAAAGAGGATTCCTACTATGGCATGAAAAACAATCACGGCTATATAAGCATACGGGCGGGATTTTCGCCACATTAACCAAAATGGAATAGTACAGTCATACAGCATCCCTAGCCATGAAAAAATGTAAGAAGTATATTTCCAAGCAAATAAGTTACCTATGATAGGCAGGTCATAATGAGCAGGTAACCATATTTTCAAAGGTAAAGCATGAATAAGCCAGTCTTCGTTAATTTTAGCTAAACCTGCATAAATGTATAAAAGTGAAATTTGAAACTTAAATAAATACACCACCCAAGCAGGAATATAAGCACTACGGTCTGTAATCGGAGGAGGGGAGGGAATTAAGCAGAGTAAAAAGCAAATCAGGCTTACAAAATAATAATGATTAAGATAGTAGGTTAAGTCTATTAACTCTGTGTAGGTAAAAGATACAAATAAAACGATAGCAGAAATTCTATACACTATTTTAGTACCAACGGCTACCCCTATACTGGCTAGTATTATCAAAATATGGGTTATGTATAATCCTGTTCGGCTGATAGGTTCTACCCATTCAAAGCCCCAGTATTTGAAGTGGAATATAGGTTTTACGTAGTGATCTTCTATCCAACCCAACGCCATAAAGCGGACCGCACTGATAATCATCAGCAAGCCCCAACCTATTCGGAATACTTGAAAGGGCAATGCAGGAATAGGCGTATATAAAAATGAATTTAATTTTACTCGAAAACTCATCAAGGCAAATTTAAGACTAAAAATTGTTTAGAAAATACTGTATGTATGGGCGTGTCCTTGTGGGCGTTTCGCTGGCGCTCATGCCCACAAGGTCGGCGTGCTACGGGCTAACGGTGCTGCGCCCCACCCGCCCACCCCCTAGGCAAGGGTAAGAGTGTGGGCGAGGGGCTTCGCACCAAGCCTAACGGCTTGCCCTCCGCGTGCCTCACGCAAGACCTTTGTAGGTCGGCAGAATTCATGTATTCAAAGCTTTATCTTGTAAGTACCTGAAAATAAACACTAAACAAGGTAAAAATATACTTTAATCTTGTAAATCTTTGAAAATCAATTGAAAAAAACGTAAAACTTGAATACTCAGCGTTAAAACGGCACAGAAAGTTTGTGCATTCAAGGTTTAACCTTGTAAGTGTTTGAAAATGAACACGAAACAAGGTAAAATGTGTGCATTTCAAACAAGATAAAAATTTTTAATCTCATAAGTACTTGATAATCAATGTTAAACAGGGTAAAGCAAAGACGTGTATAAAAATAAGGTGAAACATCAAAATTCTGCTTGCGTGAGGCATGCGGAGGGTGCGTCAGCAGTGCGCAGCACCGAAGCGATAGCGCAGCCCGCAGCACGCCGACCTTGCCCACACGAGCGCAGCGAGACGTGGGTAAGGACACGCCCAAAAATAAACCTGCTCTATATATAATCTCAACGCTCTAAATGACCAATCCTGCCAAATAACTTATCTAACTCTTCCACAGTGAGCGTGATAGCCGTAGGTCTGCCATGCGGACAAGAATATGGCTGTGTACATCCAAAAAGCTGGTCTACTAAATTTTTCATCTGTATCATAGTAAGTGCCTCCCCTGTTTTGATAGCCGCTCGGCAAGCCAAAGATTTGGCTAAATTATCTCGCTTTTCTAACTTTAACGTCTGCTCATACATTCGGAACTGTTCTATTAACTCCTGTATAGCTGTACTTTCCTTGCCTGGGGGTAAGTCCGCAGGAACACCTTTGAGTAAAATACTATCAGATTGTAGTTCAATATCAAAGCCCAATAAACGAACCTCAGAATACATTTCTCGTATCCAAGTCAAGTCTATGGGAGATAAAGAGATTTGTATGGGAAATAAAAGAGTCTGAATTTTACCTTGCTGTTGAGTTAAACTTCGATAAAAAACTTCGTATAAAATCCGCTCGTGAGCGGCATGCTGGTCTATCAGCATAACCCCCTGTGGCATTTGAGCAAAAATGTACTTTCTATGCAATTGCCAATAATGATTTTGATTATCAGACTGTTGATAGTGTTTTATTTGAGAAAAAGTTTGTTGAGTAGTAGGTGCTTCCGTAAAAGTTGACTCTAAATGATGAATGTCTTGCTGCCATTGAGACTTATGAAAAAGTTCTTGAAAATGCTTGATATTCTGCTTCTCGGTTGGGTTAATACGGGGCGGCTTATAAGAATTAGTTTTAGAGTTAAAGTCTAAGTTTTTAGTTTGTACAAGGTTTTGAAAAGTTGTCTGGTTGGTATCAAAGTTCATTTGAGGTTGGATATTATGTGTATTGAGTGCGACCCTGACAGCGGCACGTAAAGTAGTATACACAATTTTCTCATCATCAAATTTGACTTCTGTTTTAGTAGGGTGGATATTGACATCTATGTGCTTAGGGTCAATAGCTAAAAAAAGGCAATAAAAAGGGTAGCTACCCTTAGGCAGCATCTCCTCATACGCACTAATTACCGCATGATTAAGGTAAGTATCTTTGATAAAACGTTTATTGATAAAGAAAAACTGCTCTCCACGCGTTTTTTTGACAAAATCAGGTTTGCTGATATACCCTTTAATACTAATACCATTACTTTGTTCCTGCACAGGGACTAAGTTAGAAGTATAATTTTTACCTAATAAATGTACAATTCGCTGCCCTAAATTGCTTATAGGAAGATTAAAAACTTCTTGTTGATTATGATGTAAAGTAAAAGCAACATTAGGATGTGCTAAAACTTGGCGGTACATTTCTTCCAAAATATGCCGAAATTCCACGGCGTCAGATTTTAAGAAATTACGGCGGGCAGGAATGTTGTAAAATAAATTTTTGACAGATATAGATGTACCATTAGGACATAAAACAGGTTCATTAGCTATGATTTTAGAAGCATGGATACTTACCATAGTACCGATTTCGTCCTCTATGCGTTTAGTTTTGAGTTCCACTTGGGCTACTGCGGCGATAGAAGCTAATGCTTCTCCCCGAAAACCCATTGTGTAAATACGAAACAAGTCCTCTACTGTCCGAATTTTTGAGGTAGCATGACGCTCAAAGCAAAGAGTGGCATCCACAGGACTCATACCTGAACCATTATCTATTACTTGAATAAGTGTTCTACCTGCATCTACAATTGTAACCTTGATATGCGAAGCACCTGCATCTATACTGTTTTCTACAAGCTCTTTCACCACAGATGAAGGTCTTTGTACTACCTCACCTGCAGCAATTTGATTGATAATATCATCAGGTAAAAGCTGTATAATACCTTGCATTTGCACAAACATACAAAAATATTTTTGTAAAGTGCGAAAGATAAAAACTAATTTTTTTATTTTTGTGATACTTATGAAAAAGGGTATGCACCTTGTTTTTACTGTAGTGCTTTCTTTGTGTCTTCCACTTCATGCTCAAACGAATAAACCCAAAAGAGATTTATCTCGCCCTTGGTATAAGAGATTTGTAGGAAACGTGGGTAATGAAATAGGCATTATACATATACAGAAAAGTTATAAGAATGCGACCATTTATATTTACACTCCTACTCAAAAAATTCAGTTTTTAGACCATAACATAATTTTCTTCAAAGATAAAATTGAAGCCGTATTTATAGACCATCAAACTGAAGTTGAGCAGATTATTAAGGTAGTAATTAAAAATGACAGTCTTAGAGGTTTTTTGTTGAGTCGTTATGCCAATATACGTATAGAAGCAAAGGAGGATTACAGTAAAGCAACTAGAGTAAAACTGTATGAGTATAGTTATGTAGAACGCGGAGAGTACCCAATGGTTGTGGGCACTGCAAACTATTTTTATCATTACAGTTTGTATGCAGTACCTGAGTTTTTAGTCCAGGAATTTAACAGAAAAATGGGAGACAATTTTCTCAAAAAATGTGCTGATGGCTTAAAAGGTGAGATTGAAGAATTAAAAAATAATAATACCTCTCATCTTACTGAACAAAGCTATGAAACAGTTATCTATAATCAGAATAATATTTTAGTTATTGCTTACGGACATAGCAGCTATGAGGGTGGAGCGCATGGTATGTATGGTTCTTCTTACAAGCATTATGATTTGGAACGAGAGAAAACTATTGAATTGAACGATATTTTTACAGGTAATTACAAACCCGTATTAGAAGCTATGCTAACCAAAAAAGCAAAAGAGGATGGAATTCCTGTTTATATTGATAAAGTTTATCTTTCAGATAACTTTTATATACATCCTCAAGGAATTAGTTTTATTTATCAGCCGTATGAAATAGCACCTTATGCCGCCGGTGTGATAGAAATTACGCTGTCTTATTCAGATATCCAAAAAATCTTGAATCCCAACGGTCCACATAATCGCATAATAAAAAAATAATATGAATTTATTTGCTGTTAGGATACTTTTACTGATTAGCTTTTAGATTTTTTGGGCGTGTCCCTTCGCTGCGCTCGGGTCGGCGTGCTACGGGCTGCGCTATCGCTTCGGTGCTTCGCTGCGCTACGCACTGCTGACGCACCCTCCGCATGCCTCACGCAAGCTGTATTTAGATGTTTTACCTTGTTTTATACACATCTTTGCTTTACCTTGTTCAATATTGATTATCAAATATTTACAAGGTTAAAATTTTTTACCTTGTTTGAATTGCGTCCGTTTTATCTTGTTTTGTGTTCATTTTCAAGCATGTACAAGATTAAACCTTGAATACATGGACTTCTAACCCTTTAATCTTGAATATAAAAGTTTTACTTTATTTTGTGCTGATTTTCAATGATTTGCTGTGTCAAAATACATTTTAACCTTGTTTAGTCTTCATTTTCAGATACTTACAAGATTAAGTTTTATATAAGTGGGATTAGCTTAGTTGCCACTTGCGTGAGGCATGCGAAGGGCAAGCCGTCAGGCTTGGTGCGAAGCCCCTCGCCCACACTCAAACCCTTACCCAGGGGGTGGGCGGGTGGGGCGTAGCACCGTCAGCCCGTAGCACGCCGACCTTGTGGGCATACGCGCAGCGTAACGCCCACAAGGACACGCCCAAAAAATATCCATCCCTAAAAATTATCACTCTTGTACGTATTTAACTACTCGCCTCCTTTACTTCACTCTAAATGGTATCAAAGCTTTTATTATTTTTGCTCTATTGTATGATGTGTACCGCAACCATCACCCCGCGAAGTAGTCCTGCTAAAAATCAAGACGCCAGCTGGGTAGGATACTGTAACTCCTATAAAGTAATGGCAGTTGCCGATGGATTAGGCTCATACGAGTTAGCAGACCTCGCCGCAATGTATGTTTGTTCAGGTATTGCAGAGTATAGTCAAAAGCAATCATCTAAAACATTTGATATGCAAAGCGCATTTATGTACGCGCAAAACGTCCTAAAAGCAAAAGCAAATGAATATCTACAAAAAAATAATTTGGATTCTACTCAAACAGACCTGTTTGCAACCACTTTAATTGTTGCCGTAGAAACCGAGGACGAGTTTATCTGTGGCTACTGTGGCAACGGCGGAATATTCCATATACGGGGGAATTTTGACCATTTTCAGAATAATCAATACTTGCCCTGGAACGCTATTAACTACCTCAATCCGCATACTGTTCAAAATGCACAAGGTAAAGAAGCACTGTATAAATATCTATCCTTACAAGGGTCTATGGTAGAATATACACCTACTATTTTACGAATATCCAAAGACAAAGATTGGTACGGAGACATGTTACTAATCTGCACCGATGGTATATTTTCTAACGATCAGGTTCAAGTGGGTAAGGATAGTAAGAATAATCTTTGGATACAAGGTGAAAAGACAATAACTTTACTCTATGAATACCTAAAACCCCTACCTACCACAGAAAAAAAACTTGCCGAACAAATAGAACAGTACTTAGACTACCTACGAATACACAAATTATTAGACGACGACGCTACCTTAGCTATTTGTATTTCTCAAACTATGTTAAAATATCACCTAAAACGTTGAAATGAAGCGTTTTAATCTCACTTTGTGGTTTTATTTGCTTTGGGTGGGGTTGTGTTACACAGGTTGTTTTAGACTAACTTACACGCCTAAAGGACAGACTTTGCTTAAAACAGTTAGCGTGGAGATGGTAAGCCAAAAAAAATGGGTTACAAAGAGTGAACTTCCTAGTAGTAGTGATATATTAGCTCTATCTGCCCAACACGCGCATTATCAAATTGGCTTTGGAAAGATAATTTTACTTCGCCCAAATGTTATTTTGTATAAAATAGGTACTCGTTTTCCTAATACAGAACGCAAAATTCCTAACTGGCTTATCAATAAGGTAGGAGAGAAACCTATTATTTATGACCGCTTGGCTAATGCCTCTCGCCTTAGTTTGATGCAGAAGTATGTTGCTCACCACGGTTTTTTCAAAGCAAAGGTGAGCATTATAGATACCAATAGAAAAGGGTTACTACCCAGAAAAATGACTAATTTAGTCTATCGCATAGATCTTAATCAGCCTACACGAATAGAAAAAGTAGTATATAGATGTAAAGATGAGGACGTTAATAGTATTATTCAGAGTACCTTACAAAAAGCCGAGGTAAAAGCAGGAGATATCTATAATGAGGATAAAATATCTGCAGAGCGAGATAGGATATATAACGAACTCAAAAATAAGGGATATTACTTTTATACCAAAAATGCCTTTTCAGTATGGGTAGACACGCTCAACACATCTAAACCATGCACAGCTATTTTGTATATAGATATCCAAGACACAGAGGAGCGTTTATCACCTTGGTTGTATGACAGTGTAAAAGTATACATTCGGGACTATAGAGGTTCTTTAGTCAATCATGAATTTCATCCCTCCCGCCGTTTAAGAAAAACTTTGTCTAAACATTCAGATACGAGCATCGTTAATTTATATAAAAAGTGGCAACCCTACCGCAAGTATGCGGCAGATTTTCATAATTTAGATTACTTCGGCTTTATCAGTGAGCGAGATACTATTGAAGCAATACGCTTACGCGTCAAACGGGATGCAGACTCAGTACTCTCGGTCATCTCACCTGCTTTTGCTAAATTTTGGCAAAATACTACAGATACCTTGTACGCTCCTGTACCTAAACAAGCACGCAAAGAAATTCTAGGAAAGCTTAGATTAGATGCAAATAGTGTAGATGACGAAATGTATAAAAACCTTTCTAAACGTAAGAAAAAAAGACTTAAAAAAGGTAAAACTATTGTTGCTGACCCTCTTAATAACACGGAAAGAGAAGCTATGATTAACTTATACTCATTCTGGTTATGGCAGCGGAGCTTTTTACACAAACATCACTTACTCAATCAAAAATATCCGCAGTGGCGTAGTTATGAACCTGCTTCTATTGAAGCACGAGCTGTGTTTATGGAGGGTATTTTACGTTCTAAAGTACCTTTATTCAAAAAAGAATATGACCGAAAAATGTTTCAAGACACTTTACGGGTAGATAATCTCATCCTTATTGGACACAATCACCGCATCAAATTAGATTTATTACGTGAGAAAATATCCTTTCCACACAATCAGCCTTATTCTATTGAACAAAAAAACCTTATTCAAGGGCGGTTAGACCTACTCAATATGTTCCGTAGCGTCAAAATTAATTTCGAAAAATCCAAAAAACCTCAGTATCTCAATGTGATTGTAGATTTAACCTTACATCATCGTAATGAGTACCAATACCGCCCGTATATTAACTCACGCAACAGCAACAATGCTAATAACAGCAACGCAAACAATATAGACTTAGGAAACGGTTTGATATTTCGTAACCGTAACACGTTTAGACGTGCAGAACGTTTAGAGTTTAATATTAACTTTTACACAGCACTCAATAGAGCAGCACAGCAAGACCCTACAAAAAATCCTTTGCGCAGCTCAAACTTAGAATTCTCTGCACAAATGGTTATGCCACGAGTATTTGGGCGCCATTTGATTGACCCTATTATTAACACATTTAGAAAAAAAGACAACCGTAGTAACTTGTTTCTCAATCCTTACACTACTCTTAACGCTAAATTGATATTCGAAAGCCGTCAGAACTACATACGCACGCGAATCACAGGTATTGTTAATTATGAATGGTTACATCACCGTTTTGCAAGAAGTTCGTTCTCTCCTATTGTAATGAGTTATGTCAATCCGAAATTATATGCTAACTTTTACACAGACCTAAATTTTGCTGCTCAAAACCTTTATCCTACGGATACCCTTAGGCAAATCAATTACAAGCAACAGGTATTTTTGGATTTCTCACCTACCATTCTAACCGCAGTGCGTTATACATACACATATAACAACTATACATCAGGCGTTAATAGAAAAGTTGCTTACTTTTTTTCAGCAACCATAGAAGCGGGAAATAATCTTGCTCACTGGATAGATACTTATCAAATAAAAAAAGATAGTTCTAAAACAGACCTACGAGTTGCTGACCGTTTATTTTTTAGTCAATATCTTAAAACTTCGGTAGAATTCAGGTGGTACATACCCATATATGAAAAATTTATTTTTGCAATGCGTACCGCAGGGGGGTGGGCTATGCCTTATAACCGTTCTTATTTTATTCCTTATGACCAAAGATTTTTTTTAGGGGGTTCTAATTCTTTGCGGGGTTGGGCGCCACGTACGGTGGGACCCGGTAGTGCAGGTACAGTAAACACTCCTTTTATTGACCAAGGGGGCGAAATTATGATAGAAACAAACATAGAAATTCGTAGAAAACTTTTTGAAGCAGGCGGAATTTTTTATGGTGGATTATTTTTTGATATAGGGAATACTTGGTACAATCCCGTCAATAAACAAAAATCGCCTACGCCTGTGCGGAGTGAAGCCGTTTTTGATACTCATCGTTTTATGCAGGAGTTGGCGTCTGATGTAGGTTTTGGATTACGTATGGACTTCTCTTTTTTACTTATCCGTTTGGATTTAGCATACCGAGTTACAGACCCTGCAGAACCTGTGGGTAGTCGTTATGTATTGGATAAACGTTTATCACAAACATTTAAGCGAAAACCAAGAGGGTTAAGTCGCCAGAGTTGGGGACCTCAGTTTAATTTAGGTTTAGGATTACCATTTTAATTTTTTGGGCGTGTCCCTCGCTTGCGCTTCGGGTCGGCGTGCTGCGGGCTGCGCTATCGCTTCGGTGCTACGCTGCGCTCCGCACTGCTGACGCACCCTCCGCATGCCTCACGCAAAATAACCGCTTTAACTCATTCACTTTCAAGTATAAATAAGGTTAAAATTTTACCTTATTTTATACTTCATACTCTGTTCATTATCAAGCACATACAAGGTAAGGGGGTATTTTGTAAGGTCAGTCGCATAAATACTTGTATTTTTGCTTTATGAATAGAGTATTTTTTCCTTATGGAGTGAGTAATTTTGAGACATTAGTCAGAGATGAGTATGTATTTGTAGATAAAACCAGGTTCATAGAGAAATTAGAGCAAAGTAAAGAGAGGAACATATCTTTTTTACGTCCGCGTAAGTTTGGTAAAAGTTTATGGTTATCCGTTTTAGAACATTATTATGACATTAACCGAGCTAATAAATTTGAGTATCTTTTTGGTAAGTATTACAT
>JANWVE010000099.1 GCA_025057675.1 Bacteroidia bacterium | reverse complement strand
CCCGTAGCACCGTTAGCCCGTAGCACGCCGACCTTGCCCACACGAGCGCAGCGAGACGTGGGCAAGGACACGCCCAAGAAATTAAAACTCAATCTTTGAAAATAGCTTTTTATCTAAAAAAATACACCTCCTCGTACGTATGAATGAACAAATGACTACACTTTCAAACATTTCTATAAAAAATAGCCCTTATTTGGTCATTGCGTACCAATATCGCAGAATAGTAATTTCATCCTCTTTCAAAGTCAACCCTCGCCGTTGGTACATAGCTTTAGCAGTGTCTAAAAGCTTCTCTATATCATAACGCTGAAAAAATGCTGCACTACCCCATGAAAAATCAGGAATATACTTAGGCGGAAAAGCAGCATCAAATATATTGCATCCCACTCCTACCACAGTTCCCGTGTTAAACATGGTATTTATCCCTGATTTAGAATGATCGCCCATAATTAAACCACAAAATTGAAGGTTCGTTGCAATAACTCCTTGTTTCTCATAATTCCAAGCGTTGATTTTACTATAATTATTTTTGAGATTTGAGGTATTAGTATCTGCGCCCAAGTTACACCAGCTACCAATCACAGAATTACCTACATATCCATCGTGCGCTTTGTTAGAATAGCTCATAAAAACACTATTAGCTACCTCTCCACCTATCTTACAATAAGGACCTATGGTTGTATCTCCATACATTTTAGCACCCATTTTTAAGACAGAACCTTCACCTAACACAAAAGGACCTCTGATGACCGTTCCTTCCATAATCTCGGCATTTTTGCCAATGTAAATGGGTCCTTCGGTAGCATTTAAAACAGCGGCATATATTTTTGCCCCTCTTTCTACGTAAATGTTCTCAGGTTCATACATACGTGTATAAGGATCTACGGGTATAGGAATGTAATCTCTGGGTACAAGGTCATTAAAGTCTTGTAAAATTACTTTATGATTGTGCGTAAATATATCCCAAGGGTAATGAATGTATATCAAATGCTCTTCTGTATATTCAATTTTTTGAAAGGAGTAGAACATTCCTTTGGGTAAAGTCTGTTGTAAATCTTGGTGAAAAAAGTCCGTGGGAACATTTGCTGCCACGATTTCATCTTGATAAATAAGTACTTGGTTAGGTTTTAATTGTTTGATGTGATAAATAAGCTTACGGGTAGGAATAAACTTCCCGTTGACTAAAATAGAAGGGGTGGCAGCTAATCTTCCATATTTTTGAAACAGATAACTTCTGCATGTAGTAAATAAAGACTCACCAAAGTAACGATGCCACTTTTCAATGATAGTGTCTATCCCTATGCGAAGATAATATACAGGCTTGAGGGCAGTTAAAGGCAATAAACTAACAGCACTATGGTCTTCAAAAAGAATATAAGACATATATTCAAAGATGTTTTTTGAAAAAGGAGTCAGTTTTAGCAAAATAGCTTTTTGCAGAGAGGTGCAGGATATTAAAATGTTCAGCGTTAGGTACTTTCCAAAGTGTTTTAGGGTTATTAGCGTTCAAATATACATAATTACTTCTTGCAAAAGGCACGTCTCTATCATTTTCTGATAATATGAACAAAGTAGGAATGTGTACTTTTTTAATATCACGAATCATGTCTATATCATCAAACCTGAATTTAGCTTGTTTTTCTGTGGTTTTAGCGACTAGAGGATACATAATATCGCTTAGCACGCTTAATGTTTTACGTCCGTAGTCCTGAGTAGCAGAGCGTAGGTCTTTATAAGGGTTTTGTAAAACTAAAGCTTTGATGGTGGTATCTAGTGTAGCAGCTTGTATAGCAACTGCCGCGCCCATAGAAAGCCCTAATATACCGATACTTTTTACATCAGGGCGTTTTTTAAGATATTCTATCATCGCTAATACGTCATATTTTTCGTGATAACCGTATGTACAAAACTTACCTGTACTTAATCCGTGCGCACGCTGGTCTATCAGTAAAGTGTTGTAGCCTAAGCTATCGTAATACTTTGCCATAGAGATTAAGTTCCATTTACTTTGTCCTACGTCATGAAGGATAATTAAGGTCTTTCCAGAGGTATCTTTTTGGGTTTTAGTGAACCATCCTTTTAGTTTGACGGCACTATCGGCTGGTAGCGCGGGCGGTAGTGGACTGCGAGAGGTGATTTCTACTTCTTCGGTATTAAGTTTTGCTTCCCTGGGATGCATAAAGAAACCTCTTTCGTATACTCTTTCGTGTTCGCGTATGGTATTAGGGGTAATTCTTTGGGGTACTAGTATTGCTTGCGCCCCAATCTGAGGAGAAACAATGATAGCAGTAGTCAATATCAAGCCTATCAAAATGAACATTAAAATGATAGCATTTCGCATATATGAGTATAACTTTGCAGAAGCAAAGATAGTTTTTCTGCGAGTATAAAGAGTAAAGCAAATAGAAGTAATTTTTAATTTTAGATTTTTATTTTTGGGCGTGTCCCTCGCTGCGCTCGGGTCGGGCTATTCCGCACTACGCTAACGCTCGGTGCTACGCTGCGCTCCGCACTGCCTAACGGCATGCTCCATAGCCCTCACGCAAGCTGCCTTTGGATATTTTACTTTATTTTATACGTACTCTTGCTTTACCTTGTTTAAAATTGATTATCAGATATTTACAAAGTTAAAATTTTTTTACTTTGTTTTCACCGTGATTTTTTTATTTTGTTTTGATTTTCAAATGCATATAAGGTTAAACCTTGAATGTATGGATTTTACATGATGCTTTAACCTTGAATACGGAGGTTTTAGCTGATTTTGAATTGATTTTCAATGATTTACAAGGTTAAGATTGAGTTTTATCTTGTTTGATATTCATTTTCAGGCACTTACAAGATTAAGGTTTGAATAAGTGGACTTAGTTTGATAGCCACTTGCGTGAGGCATGCGGAGGGTGCGTGAGCAGTGCGAAGCACCGAAGCGATAGCGTAGCCTGCAGCACGCCGACCTTGTGGGCATGAGCGCAGCAAAACGCCCACAAGGACACGCCCAAAAAAATTAGAATTTAACCTTCTGACACTATGCCTTGTGTAAAAACTAATAAGTGTAAGTATTTTTCTCTTCTTTTTGAGCTTTATTAAGAGTACGTTTGACTTCTATTTTCTCATATCCTTCAATCGTATCTCCTACCTTAATGTCTTCAAATTCCTTTATCATTATACCGCATTCATATCCTGCGCCTACTTCTTTTACATCATCCTTAAAGCGTTTAAGGGATGCTATTTCACCTTCATGTATTACAATACCCTCACGTATGACTCTTAAATAGGTGTTGCGTGTTACTTTACCTTCCTGTACGTAACAACCTGCTACTGTGCCTACTTTAGAAATATGAAATACCTCTCTGACCTCAATCATACAAGTGATATTTTCCTGAATTTCTGGTGAGAGCATACCCTCCATAGCTTGTTTGACCTCTTCAATGGCATCGTAAATAATAGAGTAGTGCCGTATTTCTACATCATTATTTTCGGCTAGTTTGCGTGCGGGTGCAGAAGGGCGTACTTGAAAACCTAAAATAATAGCATTAGATGCAGCCGCAAGATTGACATCCGTTTCTGAAATTTGTCCAACCCCCTTGTGAATGATTTTTATAATAACCTCATTAGTAGAAAGTTTGAGTAAAGCATCTGATAGCGCTTCCACAGAACCATTAACATCACCTTTAATAATAAGGCGGAGCTCTTTGGCATCTTTTTGTTTACTAAACTCTTCTAACTTCAGACGTTTGTCTATTCGCTGCATGATATCTTTGTGCAGTCGAGCACGTTTTTCAGCTAATTCTTTAGCCGTCCTTTTATCATCTAGTGCAACAAAACTGTCCCCTGCTTGTGGGGCATGTGGAATTCCTAATACTTGCACTGGTGTGGAAGGTCCTGCTTTTTGAACCCGATTACCCCTCTCATCTAATAGCGCTCTTACTTTTGCATAATGAATACCTACCACAATATCATCTCCCACCTTTAATGTACCATTTTGTACCATTACTGTGGCAAGTACTCCTTTTTCTTTATCCATTTTAGACTCTATTACTACGCCGTTGGCAAGTCTATTGGGGTTAGCTTTAAGATCCAATATCTCTGCTTCAAGTAGAATTTTTTCTAATAACAGATCTACATTTTTACCAAATTTAGCCGATATTTCTTGGCATTGATATTTCCCCCCCCAATCTTCAACAAGAATGTTATACTCTGCTAATTCTTTACGGATTCTATCAGGGTCAGCAGTGGGTTTATCAATTTTATTGATAGCGACAATAATAGGTACTCCTGCAGCTTGTGCATGGTTAATGGCTTCTTTGGTTTGTGGCATTACATGGTCATCTGCAGCTACTACAATCACAACAATGTCTGTGATTTGTGCCCCCCTTGCACGCATAGCAGTAAAAGCTTCGTGTCCTGGGGTATCTAAAAAAGTGATTTTTCTACCATCAGGAAGGGTTACCTCGTAAGCGCCTATATGCTGCGTAATACCACCCGCCTCGCCAGCTACCACGTTCGTAGAACGAATATAATCTAATAATGAAGTCTTACCATGATCTACATGCCCCATAATGGTAACGATAGGGGGGCGTGGTACTAAATCCTCGGGGTTATCTGTTTCTAATACCTCATTTATTTCAATTGTTGGGTCAACAAACTCTACTTCAAAACCATATTCATCAGCAAGGAAAGCTATTGTGTCTTGGTCTAAGCGCTGGTTGATTGTAACTATCATGCCAAGATTAAAACAGTACTGAATTATATCCCGAACAGGTACATCCATTAGCCCTGCTAAATCAGATGTAGTTAGACCTTCTGTAATTTGAAGTTTCTTAGCTTCTTTTAATCTTTCTTGTTTCTCTGCTTCTCTTTGCGCAGCACTAGAAAGGCGTTTTTGTTTTCTATAATCTGCCCTGTCTTTTATCTTGTTATCTTTCTTTGTGTTAAGATTAGATAGTGTTTGTTTAATTTTATTATCTACATCTTTTTCTGTAAATGTTTCTACAAATTTAGTTTTTTTCTGCTTATTTTGCTGCAGTGCTTGCTGCACAAGTGCTTTATCTACAGGATTGCTTTTATCTTTTTTACGTTTACGTTTCCGTTTTTTTTCAGTTGGAGGGGTATCTACTTTTTCTTGTACTTTCTTTATCCCGATAGGAGTTTTTTTGTCTGTGGTCTTGATATCAGTTTTAATAGTGTTAGCGCTTTCGTTAGCATTATTAGTATTAGTAGTTGTGGTATTGGTTTTCTCTTTTTTATCTTTGTCTTTATCCTTCTCTTTTTCTTTTTTGGGTTTATTTTTATCAAGCAAAGGTAGGTCTATTTTGCCTTTTATGTTCAACCCACTAAGCTTAGGTGTACGATCTTTGGCTCTAATGATATTATCGGGTTGATGTTCTGTTATTTTCTCGTCTTTATCTTTGTTATTTTGGGTATCTTTTGTATCTATCTTATTAGTAGTTTCAGAATGTTCCACGGAAGTAAAGTCAGAGATGTGAGAGATATAATTATTATTTTGTTGAGGGTCTGTATTACTATCTGTATTATCTGTATTATTACTTATACTTTTGGAGCTTGTGTTTTTTTGTATTATTTTAGTTTGATTTTTATCTTTTTTTCTGTCTTTGCTGCTAAATTCGGGTAGTTCTATTTTACCCACGATTTTTGGACCAATTTTCACCTTATTTTCTTTTTCTTCCTCATTGTTTTCCTCTGATGGCTCTTCAACAATCGGGTTTTCTATACGAATAGATATAGAGTCTGTCTTTTTAGTGAATTTAAAAGGTTTTTTTTCAGGTTCGCCAGTCTTAGGCTGTTCTGTTTTGATTTGTTCTTTTGTTTTATCTATTATTTGTTGGGATTGAGTTTTAATTTGTTTGTCTTTTGCGAACTCGTTTAGCAGCAAAGCGTATGCGTCAGCATCTATTTTTGTGTTTATTCCCTTGCTGACGTCTATATTCTTCTTTTCTAAAAAATCTATGATTCTCTCGGCGGCAACGTTTAACTCGGTAGCTACTTCGGGTACTCTTCTCTTTTTATCCGACATGTATGCAAATGATATCTGATATAATTTCGCATGCAAAAATAGTATCTTTTTTAATAAATGAAAAACAGACCTAATCCTAAGTTAGATAATAACAACACAACTAATTGATTTCTAAAATGATAAGTATTAAAAATTTATATTAACTTCAAAGAAATAATTTCACTTTTTGGCGTGTCCTTGCCCACGTCTCGCTGCGCTTGTGTGGGCAAGGACACGCCAAAAAAAATATCAAAAACTCACAACCTCCCGTGAAAATAAAAAAATAGCAAGATGAAAAAACACCTTGCTACTTAATCTGAACACTTTTTTACGCTTAATAACGGTAATATTCGGGCTTGTAAGGACCTTCTATATTTACACCAATGTATTCTGCCTGTTCAGGGGTAAGCTCATCTAACTCAACCCCAATTTTTTTCAAATGTAGGCGAGCTACTTTCTCATCAAGATGCTTAGGAAGAGTATAGACTTTGTTTTCGTATTTTTCTGCGTTATTCCATAGTTCTATTTGAGCAAGTACTTGGTTAGTAAATGAGTTAGACATAACAAAAGAAGGATGCCCTGTGGCACAACCTAAATTAACTAATCTACCTTCTGCAAGCAGAATAATATCTTTGCCATCAATAGTATATTTATCTACTTGGGGTTTGATAGTATCTCGGGTATGTCCGTAGTGTTTGTTGAGCCAAGCGACATCAATTTCAGTATCAAAATGTCCAATGTTTGCCACGATAGCTTTATCTTTCATCAAGCGAAAATGTTTCTCAGTGATGATGTTTATATTACCCGTAGCAGTTACAATAATATCTGCTTCTTTAATAGCATCTATCATTTTTTTGACTTCGTATCCTTCCATTGCTGCTTGTAAGGCGCAGATGGGGTCTATTTCTGTTACGATTACTCTTGCTCCTGCGGCACGAAGGGATTGCGCTGAACCTTTTCCTACATCTCCGTATCCTGCTACCACGGCTACTTTGCCCGCAATCATGATATCTGTAGCTCTACGAATAGCATCCACACAAGACTCACGGCATCCATATTTGTTGTCAAATTTAGATTTAGTTACAGAGTCATTTACGTTAATCGCAGGAATGGGTAGAGTACCGTTTTTGACTCGCTCGTATAAACGGTGTACCCCTGTGGTAGTCTCTTCTGTAATTCCTCTAATTCCTGCTACTAAGTGCGGGAATCTATCTAATACCATATTAGTCAGGTCTCCTCCGTCATCTAAAATCATGTTAAGGGGTTGCCCATTTTTGAATGCAAAGAGCGTTTGTTCGGTACACCAATCTGCTTCTTCTAATGTTTGTCCTTTCCACGCAAAAACAGGTATGCCCGCAGCTGCAATAGCCGCTGCTGCATGGTCCTGTGTAGAGAATATATTGCAAGAGGACCAAGCTACTTCGGCACCTAGTTCTACTAACGTTTCTATCAGTACTGCGGTTTGAATGGTCATGTGTAAGCATCCTGCGATTCTAGCGCCCATAAGGGGTTTTTTATCCCTATATTCCTCACGAAGCGCCATCAAGCCAGGCATTTCTGCTTCAGCTAACTTGATTTCTTTTCTACCCCATTCAGCTAATTTGAGGTCTTTTACTTTATATTTGACTACGGTTTTTTCTATTACTGACATATCAGAATTAAATACAAGAATTTATGCCGCAAAGTTCGCAATTTTCAGAAAATTATGAAATAAAAAAGGAAATTATTTTACCTTTGTACTACTTTCCTAACCTGTGGTGGTGGCACAATTATATTCAAGCAGATGTAGTATATTTAACATGTAGCGAAAAATATATCAAACAGACGTTTCGTAATCGTGCTTGCATCAAGAATCCACAGGGGAGGCTAAATTTAACTGTTCCTGTTGCTCACTATGCCCAAAATGAACCATACATTACTATATGTTGTAGCAATCAAGTATGGAGAATGCATCATTACAAAAGTATTTACCATAACTACCGCAAATCGGCTTTTTTTGAATACTATCAGGAGAGTTTGAAAGTGTTTTTTGACACGCTTGATACAAATTTGATATGGGAGATAGCATGGTTAAGTATTCAATGGATGTTAGACAAGATAAAAATCACTCCTAAACATGTTTGGATACATCAAGTAGAGAGGAATAGTTTTTACTTTATGGAGTGTATGCCTTCACAGCAAGGTTCTTACCAGGTTAGACCTTATTTTCAGTTATTCGGAGATTTCATTCACAATTTAAGCGGTTTAGATGCTTTATTTTGTGCAGGTAGAACGTATTTTAATCAGATTATTTTGATGACTGAGAATGAAAACGCAGGATAGTGATGTTTTTTTGGACATTAAGGTCTAAAAAATGATTACTTTTGGGCGTGTCCCTCGCTGCGCTCGGGTCGGCGTGCTACGGGCTGCGCTATCGCTTCGGTGCTTCGCTGCGCTACGCACTGCTGACGCACCCTCCGCATGCCTCACGCGCGCTGCTTTTAGATGTTTTACCACATGCGCTTGCTTTACCCTGTTTAATCTTGATTATCAACTGCTTACAAGGTTAAGATTTTTTACTTTGTTTTAACTACGTTTGTTTTATCTTGTTTTGTATTGATTTTCAAGTAGGTATAAGGTTATATCTTGAATACATGGACTTTATATGCCCCTTCAACGTTGATTAAATTTACTTTGTTTTGCACTCATTTTCAGATTTTTGCAAGGTTAAAATATATTTTTACCTTGTTTGCCATTTATTTTCAAGTACTTACAAGATAAAGTTTTGTATAAGTGGGATTAGTCTGCATGCCGCCTGCGTGAGGCATGCGGAGGGCGTGCGGTAGCACGGTGCGAAGCCCACTCGCTCACACTTTTGACTCTTGACCAGGGGGTGGGCGGGTGGGGCGCAGCACCGTTAGCCCGTAGCACGCCGACCTTGCCCACACGAGCGCAGCAAGACGTGGGCAAGGACACGCCCAAAAAAATAATTAACACTTTTATGATTACTCTACCTTCAGCACAACAATATCACTTCTACCCGATTGCAACAAAATAAATTTGTTTTGCAGCAAATATTCCTGGGTTAAAAGTCCATTTGTTTGAGTCCATTTTACTTTGTTTACGCTAAAGCCATTTCCTTGTATCAATTTACGGGCTTCTCCTTTACTCTCTTTTAATCCAGAAATGACAATCGCATCTAATATTGGTATACCTACTTCTAATTGTGTTTTAGGAATAGTTACACTATCTGCACCTGAAAGAACAAGATTAATTTCCTCATCAGAGAGTCCTGTAAAGGCTTCTTGAATGTTTTTACTGAATAGAGCTTGGGTTGTTCGTTTAGCTAAGTTAAGTGCATCTTTACCATGTACAAACGATGTTATTTCATCTGCGAGGGCATTTTGAACGATACGTAAGTGAGGGGCTTGTGCATGTTCAGATTCTAGCTCTTCTATGGTAGATTTATCCAATAAGGTATAATACCGTAGAAACTTAGCAGCACTTTCATCAGGTGTGCGTAGCCAAAATTGATAAAATTGGTAAGGAGTGGTAAGAGCAGGATCAAGCCAAATATTACCTTTTTCAGATTTGCCAAATTTTGTACCATCGGATTTGGTTACCAAAGGAAACGTAAGTCCAAAGACTTTGGCTTGATGTCCGTGCTTATAATGAATGTAGTCTGTACCTGCGGTGATATTGCCCCATTGGTCGCTTGCGCCCATTTGTAAAGTACATGCCTTATTACGGTAGAGATACTCAAAATCGTATGCTTGAAGCAGTTGATAACTAAATTCAGTATAACTGATACCTACCTCGGACTCTATTCGTTTTTTGACACTATCTTTGGTTAGCATGACATTTACTCTAAAAAATTTACCTACCTCTCGTAAAAACTCAATCATAGATATTTTACCTAACCAGTCTATGTTATTAAGCAGTTCTGCTTTATTTTGTCCTTCTTCAAAGTTAAGATATTGAGAGAGTTGTTTTTGAAGTGCTTGTACATTTTTTTCTAGAGTTTCTTGGTTTAAGAGTTGTCTTTCTGTAGTTTTTCCGCTTGGGTCGCCAATCATACCTGTACCTCCACCTAAGATAACAATCGGTTTATGTCCTGCGCGTTGAAAACGCACTAGGACCATAATCGGTAGTAGTGAGCCTACGTGCAAACTACTCGCTGTGGGGTCAAAACCGATGTATCCTGTAACCATTTTAGCTGCTAAATGCTCCTCTATACCTTCTATTTTATCTTGGATAAGTCCTCGCCAAGTGAGTTCGTCAATAAACTTGCTGAACATGAACGCAAATATACATTTTATATTGGGTATATTTTGTTTTTAGAAAAAGGGTGATATTTTTATATTTTAATGGGCGTGTCCTTGCCCACGTTTCGCTGCGCTCGTGTGGGCAAGGTCGGCGTGCTACGGGCTAACGGTGCTGCGCCCCACCCGCCCACCCCCTGGGCAA
>JANWVE010000098.1 GCA_025057675.1 Bacteroidia bacterium | reverse complement strand
CGTCAGCCCGCAGCACGCCGACCTTGTGGGCATACGCGCAGCGTAACGCCCACAAGGACACGCCCAAAAAATTAAAAATTAAAACTTAACCCTTAAAAGGGGATCCTTGGATAAGGAAAAAATAGACTGAATATAAAAAATTATCTTATTTTTGTAGAAAATGAAGGTATTTTTAAGTGCGCGAAAAATAGAAGTTGAGATAGAAAATCAGCCTTCCTTAGGTAGAGGAGGAGAAGGTGCAGTATATAAAATAATTTACCCCAAAGAATATATACAATATTGTGTCAAAATCTACAATCCCGATAAAATAACCCCCCAAAAAATACAGAAAATAGAATATTTACTTCAAAATAACCCTATTTTAGATAGTAAAGGACATCCCTCCGTGATATGGGTTGAAGACTTAGTCTATACCCGAAAAGGGTCAAAAAAAGATATTTTTAGTGGTATTTTAATGCCTATTGCGGAAGGATACTCTGTTGAATATCTCTGTGCTTACAAGTTTCCTATACAGCGTATTTTAGCCCACGAAGCCAATTTATACAAAAAATTTGAACGCAATCACCCCGACGGAATTAAAACGCGCTTAGCGGTCTGCTACAATATCGCCGTGTCTGTTGCCCAGCTACATCAAAAAGGATTGTACGTACATGCTGATATCAAGCCCGAAAATATCATTTTTAATCACAAAGGAAAAGTCTCTATTATTGATTTTGATAATGTGCAAGTAACTCAAAACGGCAAAATTCTATTCCCTGCACTAGCGCAAACCCCCGAGTACCTTCCCCCTATCTATCAAGATAGTATACAAAAAAACAGAGTTTTTATCTCATTTGTGGATATTTTTAGTATGACAGTTATATTCTATCGTATCCTTATGGGTATTCACCCCTTCGCATCTACTAATTTCAAAGCACCTTATCAAGAGATTACCGATATTCCCACAGCTATCAAAGAAGGACTATTTCCATTCGGACAAAAACAGCGTTATTTTAATCAAATCTCACCTCCGCACCAAAACTTCAAAAAATTACCTAAACACTTACAAAACTTATTTCTCGAAGTATTAGAACACCAGAACACAAGCATCAAAGCAGTCGATTGGATGGAAGCTATAAACCCCCAAAAACCTAAATTACACTTTCCTCTACTACCCTTAAAAAAACCTTTAAGCCATCCTAACATCGAACACTTCACTTCTTTTACTTTCGAACCTAACCCTATTCTCACCTTACCAACATATCTTGATAACCAATATGAAAAATACCATTGGATAGAAGAAGAGCAGCTCAAACCCAGCTTATTAGACCTATTTTTCAAAAGTCAAAAGGCGCGTGCATGCAATGAGATTATTTACCTTCAAAATGCTTGTAAAGACCTCATTGCTTCTTACAAGCAACTCAAAAAAAAACACAGCGATATGCTTATGCACTATGCTCACCAAACTAAAAGTATAGCACAAAAAGCACAACAACAGTATGACACTCTTATTCAGCAAAATAAAAATCTTTTATCTGGCTTTACTGCTGAAAACTACTACGAAACCGCCCGAGATAAAGCATACAAACTCCTTGAACAATGGCTCAATGAACAAACTAAGCAAAATCCAAAAATAAAAGCTTTGTACCAGCAGTACCTGTTGCACGCAGAAAAGATAACCCATAAACAATCTTTAATGTACTCGCACCATATAACAGATATTCAACAGATTGCTAAACAAAAAAAACTCTCTTTTGAGCAAGCAAAAAAAGAATATATCCAACATTTATCTCAAAAATACGAGCAAAGTATTCTTGCTATTGAGAACGAAATTCAACAAATGCGAAAAAACATAAACCCAAAACAGTGGGAAACTCATCCTTGGATACAAGCAGAATTAGCTAAATATACTATTCAAAATTCAGGTCTGCCCACAGTTATTGTAAAGGCATTTTGTAATGCTGGTTTTTTTACTGCCGCAGATGTCATAGATATAGACTCAAGTGGGCAAATTCTCAACAGTCAGGGGCACTTCGTCAAAATACCTCAAATCGGATTTACTCGTGCTAATGAAGTCTGGACATGGAAAAACGACATTCTGAAAAAACTCAAAAAAACCGCAAAAAATCAGAATATTGACCTTACTCAACTTGATACACCTGAAATTCTGTCCAAAAAAGGGGAAGTACAGAGCCTTAAAAGTGAACTTGATGCCATTAAAGTACAAATCAATACTATTGACTTAAATACTACGTATAGTATTGAGCAAGTTACGGGGCAGTTTTGGTATCAAGTGTGTAAGGAAAGTCATAGTACATTAGAGCAAATCATACAACCTGTCATTCAGGAATATGAAAAATTTTTACAAGAATATAATCTTGATGCTTTACTGGCAAAATTAAAGCAAATAATTGACTCGTATCATGAAGAGCAGTTAGAAATCAGGCTTTATTATGAAAATACACATCAGGCTTATATCAAGCAAAAGTCTGAAATAGAAACAAAATTGCAAGAAAATATCACTCGGATTAAAGAGCTGTGGAAATATTTGTAACTTTGTTCATGCTTCAAATTCCAATTATCAATACGTCTAAAAATGTTTTACCTTTTTATGCCACAGAAAAAGCCGCAGGAATGGATATTATGGCTGCGATAGAAGAGCCTATTACTTTGCAAAGTTTAGAGCGAGTACTTGTACCTACGGGTTTATACATTGCTTTGCCTGACGGTTATGAAGCACAAATACGTCCCCGTAGTGGTTTAGCTATTAAGCATGGGGTTACTTTACTCAATAGTCCAGGTACTATTGATGCAGACTACCGTGGGGAAATCAAAGTGATTCTTGTCAATTTAAGCAAAGAACCTTATACTATTGAGCCTGGGGAGCGCATCGCACAGATGATTATTACTAAGTACGAAAAAGTTACTTGGCTACTTACTGACAAGCTACCTCAAACACAAAGAGATACAGGTGGTTTTGGACACACAGGAAAGTAATTGTATCAACTCCGATAATTTATTTTATTTTTTGGGCGTGTCCCTCGCTGCGCTCGGGTCGGCGTGCTGCGGGCTGCGCTATCGCTTCGGTGCTGCGCACTGCTGACGCACCCTCCGCATGCCTCACGCAGCAGCATTTGGATGCTTTACCTTGTTTGTATGCATACCTTTGCTTTACCTTGTTTGATGTTGATTATCAAATATTTACAAAGTTAAAAATTTTTACCTTGTTTGAAATGTGTTCATTTTACCTTGTTTTGTATTGATTTTCAAGTATTTGTAAAGTTAAACCTTAATAGATGGACTTTTTACAACACTTTAACCCTGAATATCTACGTTTTACCTTATTTTGAATTGATTATCAATAATTTACAAGATTAGAATTAGATTTTACCTTGTTTACTATTGATTTTCAGGTATTTACAAGGTTAATTTTTGAATAAGTGGGATTAGTTTACTTGCTGCTTGCGTGAGGCATGCGAAGGGCAAGCCGTTAGGCTTGGTGCGAAGCCCCTCGCACACGCTTTTACTCTTGCCCAGGGGGTGGGCGGGGCGCAGCACCGTCAGCCCGTAGCACGCCGACCTTGTGGGCATACGCGCAGCGTAACGCCCACAAGGACACGCCCAAAAAATTAAAACCTAACCTCCAAAAATGACTTTGTGTGAAGAAAAATAGACTTGATACAACCCAAATTCTCCCTAAAATGATTATCAATTATTCATAAACTCTATCGTATTGTTTTGTTTTATCTTTATTTTTTCCGTTACTTTGCACCCGTTCTAAAAAACCGATAGTGGAAATTCCCATTAGGGCAACGCCACTATCCAACGTTTGATGAATATGAGATATTTTATTCCGCTACTACTTTTTCTACAAATAGGGGTGTCTATTTTACACGCCCAAGACTGCATGGAAGGAGATACTTGTATAGTGAGCTATCTCACTCCGTTAGAAAGAACCTATCAGCAAGATAGTATCAGCGAACGTAATTACCCTCAACTTTTACCCTTGAAAGCCGATTTAATGCAAATCACTAATGAATGGAAGGGCACACGTTATCGGTATGGAGGAATGTCTAAACAAGGTACAGACTGTTCAGGGTTTGTAACGCGGGTGTTAGAACAAGCTATGCCACAAGTACAGCTGCCACGCACTTCTCGGGATATGTACGCAGAAACAATGCGAATACCTCTTGCAGAAGCGCAACCTGGCGACCTACTTTTTTTTAGAAACGGAACACGCTTACCTATTAGCCATGTAGCCATCTATCTTGGAAATGGGTACTTCGCCCATGCCGTAGGGTACTATGGAGTGATTATTAGCCATTTATCGGAAGAGTATCACAAAAAGACTTTTTATGCCGCTACACGCATCACAGAAAAAAATTTGAAAAAAACTGCCACAATGAAGTAAAAATGGCTCTCGCTTTATCCGATTTTGACTATACCCTACCCGAAGAACGAATTGCTTTATATCCCATAGAACCCAAAGACCACGCTAAGCTATTAGTCTACAAAAACGGAACTATTCTAGATAAAATATTTTACGATTTACCTGATGAACTACCTGAGAGTAGCTTGTTAGTTGTAAATGATACCAAAGTCATTCCTGCTCGGTTATGGTTTTCAAAACCTGACTCACCCTCTACTATTGAGATATTGTGTTTAACTCCAATAGGTATGGATATTCAAAAAGCAATGGAAACTACGGCATCTGCCACTTGGGAGTGCATGATAGGTAATAAAAAACGTTGGAAAAGTGGTCTAATTACTCAAAAATACCAAGAGATAACACTCACAGCGGATTGTATAAAGTCTCTCGGAAATACGTTTGAAGTCCATTTTACATGGCAACCTGCAGACTACACTTTTGCGCAAGTATTAGAAATTGTGGGTAATATGCCTCTTCCGCCTTACATAAATAGAAAAGCTGATGAAAAAGATAAAAAAAACTATCAAACTATTTTTGCTAATGAAATAGGTGCTGTGGCCGCACCTACCGCAGGACTGCATTTCACGCCTCGTGTCATAGACTCTCTTAACCACAAAGGTATTGATATTCAAAGAGTAACCTTACACGTGGGTGCAGGCACATTCATGCCTGTAAAAACAAATAATCCCTTGGAACATTCTATGCATTATGAAAAAATTTCAGTTTCACGTGTTACCTTGCATCGTTTGTATCAGAATGTTGGGAGTCATCCTATTGTTGCAGTAGGTACTACTACTTTGCGCACTTTGGAGAGTTTATACTGGTTTGGAGTGCGTTTGATAAAGCAGGAGCATATCCATTTACCTTATTTGATACAAAAGCAGGATATTAGTATAATTTACAAGCCTGAATATACCTTCAAACAAAGCATAGAAGCTGTGTTAGAATGGTTAGATGTTCATCACTATCAGCAGATAGAAGGATATACTAATTTGTACATATTACCACACACACCCATTCAAAGTGTAGATGCTTTAATTACGAACTTTCATCAACCTAAAAGCACTTTGCTTATGTTGGTTAGTGCATTAGTTGGTCAGAAGTGGAGAGAGATATATGCCCATGCTTTACAAAATGGTTATCGCTTTTTGAGTTATGGGGATGCTAATTTGTATTGGAAAACCTAAAACTAAACTTAATAAACCCTTACTTTATATGTTAAATTTAAGGATCATTTTGTGTTTTGTTATTTTCTAATATTTTTTGGGCGTGTCCTTGTGGGCGTTTCGCTGCGCTCATGCCCACAAGGTCGGCGTGCTGCGGGCTGACGGTGCTGCGCCCCCCCTGGGCAAGAGTGAAAGTGTGGGCGAGGGGCTTCGCACCAAGCCTGACGGCTTGCCCTCCGCATGCCTCACGCAAGAACCTTGGCAGGTCGGCAGGGGCTACTTATTCAAATCTTTATCTTGTAAGTATCTGATAACGCAGTTTGAGCTTCCTAGCTCAAACAAGTAAAAATATAACTACAAAGATAAAACCTATGTATTTAGGCTAAGATGTTACAAGGGTCTCTCTATCCAAGGTTTAACCTTGTATATACTTGAAAATGAACACAAAACAAGATAAAATGCACGCAATTGAAATAAAGTAAGAAATTTTAACTTTGTAAGTACTTGATAATGAGCATTGAACAAGGTAAAGCAAAAGTATACCTAAAAATCATGTAAAACATCCAAAAGCTGCTTGCGTGAGGGATACGAAGCATGCCGTCAGGCAGTGCGAAGCGCAGCGTAGCACCGAGCGTGAGCGTAGTGCGGAGTAGCCCGACCCGAGCGCAGCGAAGGGACACGCCCAAAAAATTAAAATTTAATCTTCAAAGATAACTTTTTGCGTAATCAAAATAGACCTAACGTAAAAAGTGTAATTCTTCTACAACTCAAAGACAACAAGTAAAATAGCTATTCCTAATACTCATCTTCAATATCCTCTAATACTTGCTTAATTTCATTGCATCCATATCCTTTATTGTACAAGAAACGAAGCAGCTTACCTTTTTGAGTATAGTCATTAGTGTCATACCCACTTTTTTCAATCAATTTTTGCAATGTTTGATAGTACTCCTCGTCTGATATATGCTGTAAAGCCTCTTCTATTAGTGGGTCAGGTATTTGCTTCTGCCTTAAAGTATAAGCAATTTTGATTTTACCCCATTTTTTAGTGTGAAATTTACCTACGGCAAACTGAATAGCGAAACGCGTGTCATCTAAAAATTTGTCTTTTTTTAGACATTCAATTAACGTCTGTTCGTCCTCTTCGGTGAGTTTGTACTTGCTCAAATATTGGTATATATCAGCCGTACATCGTTCTTGATAAGCGCAGTATTTAGTAAGTTTTAGATAAATCTCTTGTAGGTTGGTGGGTAAATTTTTCATTACAGTTGATTAGGGTCTATTTTTGAGTAGATCGCGAATTTCTGCAAGCAATTTTTCAGTGTTGGTGGGTTCGGGTGCAGTTTCTTCTTTTTTACGTTTAATTTTGTTGATAGTTTTGACCATTACAAAAATGACAAATGCGAGTATGGTAAAATCTACGGCTGTTTGGATGAAATTACCATACATTATGGCTACTTCGGGATTATCGGCATTTGTAACGGGGTCTTTTGAAGCATGTTTTAAGACTATTTTAAGGTTATTGAACCTTGTTCCCCCTAACAGTAAGCCAATCGGTGGCATAATTAAATCATTGATGACAGAAGCTACGATTTTGCCAAAAGCTGCACCAATAATAGTACCTACTGCAAGGTCAATTACATTACCTTTTACGGCAAACTCTCTGAATTCTTTTATGAAAGATTTAATGAAAGCCATATACTAATATACAAAAACTCCATTTTGGGTGTGCAAAGTTAATTTTTTTTCTGCACTTTCTTCACAATATCCAATTATTTTAGCATCTATGGCAAATTCTGCCGCAATGGATATAATTCCATTTGCTGTACCTTCATCTGTATATATTTCTAATCTGTGTCCCATGTTAAACACTTTGTACATTTCTTTCCAACTGGTTTGTGAATTTTGCTGAATGTACTTGAACAAAATAGGGACCTCAAAGAGATTATTTTTTATGATATGCAGGTTCTCTACAAAGTGAAGGCATTTAGTCTGACCTCCTCCCGTGCAATGTACGATACCATGAATTTTGGGTCTGTAGGTTTCAAAAACTGCTTTCATAACGGGTAGGTAAGTGCGTGTGGGTGATAAAACTAATTTTCCCACAGTAAGATGGGGTAATTCTGCAAGGGTGTCAGTAAGGTTGAATCTTCCCGTATATACCACGGACGGTGGTAAATCTGTGTCATAGCTTTCAGGATAATGTTGAGCATAAAAAGATGAGAATATATCATGGCGAGCAGAAGTCAAACCATTACTACCTATGCCGCTGTTATATTCATTTTCATAAATAGCTTGTCCAAAGCTGGACAGTCCAACGATAACATCTCCTGCTTGTATATTTGCATTATTGATTATTTGGCTTCGTTTGATGCGAGCGACTGTGGTGGCATCTACCACAATAGTACGTACCAGATCTCCTATATCCGCTGTTTCACCACCTGCAAAGTAAATATGAATACCCCATTCTGCGAACTTTTCTACTAATTCTTGTGTACCTTGAATAATAGTTTGTATAACTTCTTGCGGAATACGATTTTTATTTCGCCCAATAGTGGAAGAGAGCATAATATTATCCGTAATACCTACACATAATAAATCATCTGTGTTCATAACCAAAGCATCTTGTGCAATACCTTTCCATACAGATATATCACCAGTTTCTCGCCAGTACAAATAAGCCAAAGAGGACTTCGTACCTGCACCATCTGCATGCATGACCAAAGCATATTCAGGATCTTGTGTAAATATGTCAGGAACAGCTTTGCAAAATGCTTTTGGATACAAACCTTTGTCCAAAAACTGTATAGCAGCGTGTACTTCCTTTTTATCTGAAGATACACCTCGTAGATGATATAAATCTCCCATGTTTTACAAAAGTACAGCTTCAAAGTAAGGTACACAAAAGTATATATCAATTTTGCTAACTTGAACACAAATTCCTTATTTTTGTTTAAGACTACAAAAGTATTATCTTTATCTTTATCTTTCTTTACATCAATTTATGCGAATAGAAGAGGCCATTTTAGAGAATCGATTTAGGTCTGAGTCGCAAAAAGCAGGGATCAATATCATTTATACTGCTAACTGGCTACAAAATTGCATGCAAGAGTTTTTGAACACTTATCACATCACACCTCAGCAGTACAATGTATTGCGTATACTCAAAAGCTTCTATCCCCTCTCTTTAAGCACTTGTGATATTCGCAGACGGATGTTAGATAAAATGTCCGATGTATCTAGAATCGTGGATAGATTAGCTAGGCAAGGTTTAATTGTCCGCAAGGTAAGCCTCTCAGATAAACGCCTGATAGACATATACCTTTCTGATGAAGGCGTTGCACTGTTAAACAAAATAGATAAAGAGCAAAATAGATTGGAACAGATTATGAGTGCTCTGAGTAAAGAAGAGCTAGAAATCATCAACTCTCTCTTGGACAAACTGAGAATGCTTAATCCTGATTTTTATCCATATAAAGTTACAGATGTTCAAAAATAATTGATTTTACATACAAAATACGGCATATTTTATTTTTCTATGCTCCAAATTGCAGCGGTTTCTTACTTAAATACAAAACCATATATACTTGGGATTGAAAAATATCTTTCTGTTCCGCATCAAATACAAGTATATCAACCTAAAATATGTGCAAAAATGCTTAAAATTGGTCAGGCAGACGTGGGGTTAGTTCCTGCGGCGGTTTTGCCTGAGCTTGATAACTTTGCTCCCATTTCTGACTATGGTATTGTAGCAAAAGCAAAAGTTTTTTCTGTTAGTTTGTACAGCCAAGTTCCTATTAAAGAAATTTTAAGTATCCTACTAGATTATGAATCTCGCACTTCTGTGGCACTCACTCGGATTTTATGTCAAAATTATTGGAACATCTATCCCAAGTTTATAGATGCTTATCCTGGATATGAAAATCAAATACAACACAATCAAGCAGGGGTAGTGATTGGAGATAGAGCGATAAACCTAAAAACACGTTACAGGTATGATTTTGACCTTGCTCAGGCTTGGTATGAATATACTCAACTACCTTTTGTATTTGCATTGTGGGTAATACGCAAAGACCTTTACAGCGCGGAGCTGCATGCGTTGCTCAATCATGCTTTTGAGCAGGGAATTAAATATAAAGAGAATTATTATTCACAGTGGGCAACGCTGCACCAAGTAGATGAAAAAATAACTCGATTGTACTTGAATAAGTATATTCACTACATTATTTCCGATGAAGCTAAACAAGGTTTAGCCTTGTTTTTCAAGGAACTCTCTCGTGTACATATACAAACATAATTACCTCTGCATGTTGGTTGGTTGTAAATTGGCTACACTTTCTTAATTTTGTATCAGCATTTACAACAGAATTAAAAAAATTTGCTTCCTTGTTCATGTTGTAAATTGGCTACACTTTCTTAATTTTGTATCAGCATTTACAACTTTCAACAAGAAAGGGGTGTTTTTTGCACGTTGTAAATTGGCTACACTTTCTTAATTTTGTATCAGCATTTACAACTAGGAATTTTGACTTTAGACACGCAGCTTGTTGTAAATTGGCTACACTTTCTTAATTTTGTATCAGCATTTACAACCAAAACATAACCGATCAACGCATAACTGTGTTGTAAATTGGCTACACTTTCTTAATTTTGTATCAGCATTTACAACTTCGAGAGCAGTTTATTGTGAAGACCGTAAGTTGTAAATTGGCTACACTTTCTTAATTTTGTATCAGCATTTACAACTACATTTCGGGATTGAAAACTTTTACGTTGGTTGTAAATTGGCTACACTTTCTTAATTTTGTATCAGCATTTACAACAAACATTTAACCTATCCTCGCTGCTTGTAGTTGTAAATTGGCCAGACTTTCTTAATTTTGTAT
>JANWVE010000097.1:8276-10487 GCA_025057675.1 Bacteroidia bacterium | reverse complement strand
GTGCGGCTATAATGATATCTCCTTCATTTTCTCTATCTTCATCATCTACCACTACTAACATTTTGCCCTGTCTAAAATCCTCAATAGCTTCTTCTATGGTGCTAAACATACTACAAAATTAACACTAATCCACTTATTTTGATTGCAAATGCATGGAATTTAGATTTTGAGTTTTTTATCTTGCTTGTTATATGAGTTATATGGATAAAGTAAATTTATTGGTATCTTCGTGTATGCTTTTTACTTAAGCAGTACAACATCATTCAATATAACTTTGGTGGAGTAGTTTTTGTTAGGTGGAAGGGCTAATTTGCCTTTTACGGTAATAGTTTTACCCTCTTTGTTATGAAATGGTTTAGTATCACTAATCATGAGTTCTATCTCTTTGACTTGAGAAACTGCGATATCAAAATTTTTAGCAGCAGAGTCTGCTACTTTACCGCCTGATATTGTGGGTAGAACCTGTATGGGCTGCTCCAGCTCCAAGACGTAAACTTCTATTTCTGATTGCTTCCCACTTTTAGAGGTATAAGTTTGATTTTGTTTTTTGTATATACCTGTAATAGTTGAAGTAGCAGGGTCTAAGTAATACAGTGAAGGGTTTTTATGCTGTCCAAGTAGTTCCTTGTCTTTAATAGCATCGCTTTCTACAGCTACTTTCCATGAACCGTTAATACGCTCAAAGAGCATATATGTTCCGTAGTTTTGAATACTTTTATTGTTAGAACCAAAACGCTTGACGAAGTTAGTTAATATGCAATCATCGTTGATTTTAGTGTAGGTAACTTCACCACTTAAACTATGTACTAATTCAGGTATTTGAGAAATCTTCATTTTATCTGCAACACACTCTTCTTTCGTTTTTTGTGTACCAAAGTATAATACTTTGTCCGCGTATAAACTCTTGATAGATGCTTCATCACCTTCGTTTATTCCATTATCCCATTTAGACAAAGCTTCTTCGATAGCTAATTTATCTTGTCTTTTGATTCCTTTTTCATCGGTTTCATACTTGCTTTGTGCCATTAAAATTGTGTATAAGTTTAGTAGGAAAAGAGATAAGAATACGTTTTTCATAATGTACAAAAGTATAATTTTTTATGTGTTTTGTCAAGCAAAATAGGGTAGGCAATTATAGTTCCAATTTTTTTACTTTGTTGTTTTGTGCAGTTGAAATAGAGGTGTTTATTTTAATCCTTTTTGGGCGTGTCCTTGTGGGCGTTACGCTACGCGTATGCCCACAAGGTCGGCGTGCTACGGGCTACGCTGACGCTTCGGTGCTACGCTTCGCTCCGCACTGGGCTAACGCCCACCCTCCGCATGCCTCACGCATGCAGGTATCAAACTAAATCCACTTACACAAATCTTAACCTTGTAAGTGCATGAAAATGAGCATTAAACAAGGTAAAAATACATTTTAACCTTGTAAACCATTGAAAATCAATTAAAAACAAGGCAAAACTTGAATATACAGGGTTAAGGGGTTATAGGAAGTCCATGTATTCAAAGTTTAGCCTTGTATATACCTGATAATCAAATTGAAACAAGGTAAAGCGTAAAATAAAACTCTCGTGTTTTTTCTTATTTTTGTATTATGATAAAAATTGCCAACCCTGCTTATGATGTTGTATTCAAGTATCTGATGGAAGATAACAAAATTGCCAAGTTACTTTTATCGGATTTATTGCAGGAAGAGATTATTGAACTTGAAGTCAGACCGCAGGAGTACGCACTGGATGTCATTTCCATGACCGTATATCGCCTGGATTTTAATGCTAAAATAAAAAATGCAGATGGCACAGAAAAAGTAGTCTTAATAGAGGTACAGAAAGCTAAATTTCCTACCGATATCCTACGGTTTAGAAGGTATTTAGGCGAACAGTACCGTGCAGAACAAAACCTTGTCAAAACAGAAAAAGATGGGTTCAAAGCTTTACCGATTATTACCGTGTATTTTTTAGGTTATCCATTGGCGAGCAATCCGCCGTATCCTGTAATCCGCGTACGCAGGAATGTTACGGACAACAGCACACAAGAAGTCATTGACATAAAAGATGAGTTTATTGAGTCTTTGACGCACGATTGTGTGATAGTACAGATACCGAAGTTAAAAGAGACACGGAGGAATGAATTAGAGATGATATTGTCTTTGTTTGATGAGCGGGAGTACAGGTATGAGATAAGTGTGAATGAGGAGGATTATCCCGAGCG
>JANWVE010000097.1:0-8270 GCA_025057675.1 Bacteroidia bacterium | reverse complement strand
TTTTGTATCATGATAAAAATTGCTAATCCTGCGTATGATGTTGTATTCAAGTATTTGATGGAAGATAACAAAATTGCCAAGTTACTTTTATCAGATTTATTGCAAGAGGAGATTATAGAGTTAGAAGTCAGACCGCAGGAGTACATAATGGATGTTATTTCCATGACCGTATATCGGTTAGATTTTAATGCCAAAATAAAAAATGCGGATGGTACAGAAAAAGTGGTTTTAGTAGAGGTACAGAAAGCTAAATTTCCTACGGATATTTTACGGTTTAGGCGGTATTTAGGGGAACAGTATCGTGCAGAACAAAACTTAATTAAAACAGAAAAAGATGGGTTCAAAGCTTTACCGATTATTACCGTGTATTTTTTAGGTTATCCTTTGTCAAGCAATCCGCCGTATCCTGTAATCCGCGTACGCAGGAGCGTTACAGATAACAGCACACAAGAAGTTATTGATCTAAAAGATGAATTTATTGAGTCTTTGACACATGATTGTGTGATAGTGCAGATACCGAAGTTAAAAGAGACACGGCGGAATGAGTTAGAGATGATATTATCTTTATTTGATGAGCAGCAGTATAGGTATGAGATTAGCGTGAATGAGGAGGATTATCCTGAGCGGTATCGTGAGGTGATAAGGCGGTTGTTGAAGGCGGCTGCGTCAGAGGAGGTAAGAAAGAGCATGGAGATAGAGGATGAGATTATAGAGAGTTTTAAGATGGTAGAACGAGATAAAGAGAAATTAGCGGAGGAATTAAAGCAGGAAAAACAACGGGCAGAGCAGGAAAAACAACGCGCAGAACAAGAAAAGCAACGCGCAGAACAAAAAGAAAAAGAATTAGAACAAGAAAAACAACGCGCAGAACAAAAAGAAAAAGAATTAGAACAAGAAAAACAACGTGCAGAACAAGAAAAGGTCAGCATGATAAAGGAGATGCTCAAACAGGGTATGAGCAAAGAAATAGTCATGCATATTGCCAAAGTAGATGAAGCATTTTTAAGAAAACATAATTTGATGTGAGTTAGAATAGCATTTAACTTTGTAAATATGTGAAAATGAGTGTAAAACAAGGTAAAGGGCTTTTATTTTACCTTATTTAGGGAAGAAATGAAGCCAAGAATAGGCACAAAACAAAGTAAAGCATCAAAATACTATTTGCGTGAGGCATGCGGAGGGTGCGTGAGCAGTGCGTAGCGCAGCGTAGCACCGAAGCGTCAGCGTAGCCCGTAGCACGCCGACCCGAGCGCAGCGAGGGACACGCCCAAGAAATAAAATATTAAATTCATCTATATTCATTAAAAACACCTATCATCCGATAATACCTATTTGTTATCTCTCTATTTTTCCAATACTTCAAACTCTACACGCCTATTTTTGGCTTTACCCTCGGGTGTATCATTAGGGGCAATAGGTCTTGTATTACCGTATCCTTTACTTTGCAATTGTTCAGGATTTACCCCATTTTTTACCAAAAAATTGACTACTGCATCTGCTCGTTTTTGGGATAGCTCCATAAGATAAGCACTGCTCGTTCCTGGACTACCTATGTCCGTATGCCCGTTGATGCGTATTTTTAAGTTAGGTTTGCTTTTTAGATAATTAGCAAAGCTAATCAAATTAGGATAAGACTCTACTGCAATTTTATCACTATTAGGTTCGAAGTAAATGTTTTCCAGAGTAACCGTAGTTCCTATCTCTATCTTTTTAAGTGCGATTACTTTACTCACGCTTCCTTTCATTACTGCAATTTCCTCTTGCATAGGTAAATAGTTGTTACCTTCCACTGTAATATGATACACACCTTCTGAAATACTCCTACTTACCTCACTTGACAAAGTATCTATCAACAACTGGGCTTGTTCTTTATTTTTGACAGTGATACGGGCATTTACTTCTTTTTGGGTGATTTCATCCACTACTTTAAGAGTTAGTTTGTATGTAATAGGCTTTTGAGGAATTGGGTTTTCTTTAGGTTTTTCTATGATAACCTGTTTAACCTCTTTGGGCTTGGTATTTTGGGTAATCAAAGTATTAGGACAAGGCATTTTTTTGCTATTCTCGGCAATTTGTTCGGGA
Source organism: Bacteroidia bacterium (assembly GCA_025057675.1). Taxonomy (GTDB): domain Bacteria; phylum Bacteroidota; class Bacteroidia; order JANWVE01; family JANWVE01; genus JANWVE01. Next base: position 6,188 of record JANWVE010000097.1, on the reverse strand, counting down.
GTAATAGCAAAATTATAGATACGCAAAAAAGCAATTGCACCACTACTGCATTCATTAGGAACTTGTAAATCATCACGAAAAAAATGTAAAACATCTTCACGGCTTAATAAAGCTAATTCGTTGATATCTTTAAATGCGGTGCGTAATAATCCATCTACGTATAAGGAATAGTTTTCATTCGCTTCTCTGACTAACACCACATGAGCATAAGTATTTTCGCGAAATGGAAAGTTTTTACTGATAGCTACTTTGTAGAACTCAATTTGATTGTCAAAAGCGTAAGGACCTGTATCTGACTGACGATTTTTGTAATCTACGATTCGCTTCCAACTTTTGAGGTTATTAAACTTAAAGTACAATTCAATAGTATGCTCTGAGGTAATAAAACCTTTATTCTCGAAAGTAAATCCTGCGTTTTCTTCGAAGTAATAGACCCCTTTTTTACCGCAGCCACTGATATTTTCTATTTCAAAAGTCCCTTTTCCAATAGGTTTGAGGGTAGGTCCTTTACCATTTTCAGGATTAAAATTTCCTTCAAAACGATATTCATAATACGTTTGATTTAAGAGAGGAGTGCTTCCTTCTATTTTTTTCTGTCCGTATTCTTCTAAATAACTTTGTGCGCGAGTTGCAATGTTAGACTCATTCAAGCACTCATCAAAAATGTTTAATGTACCGAGTATGCCTGGGCGGCTCTCTGTGCCATCATCATCAAAAAAAATTAAGGTGCTATAAACGGTAGACATACTGAGCGAGTCCCTGAACTGAAAAGCTATATTACCATTGATATAAGCTGAGAAAATGTTATTCTCACATCGCGTTAAAGTTAAATGAAACCATTCATTAGGTCTTAAAATACGAAGATTGGATTTGTATTTTGGATAAAATACAACAGTACTATTACGAGCATAAATACCTACGTCAGCAGTAGGGGCATTAAAATTAAGAATTCGGGCGTATGACTCCACCTCTGAAAGTTGAAGTACCATTTCTATTGTGTAGATTTTAGAAATTGCAGTAAGTGAGTACAAAGTAAAACCTTGATTACTGTCAAAAATATATACTCTTCTTGTTCCTTTTTGTGTGTTTAGGTTCGTAAATTTTCCTTTCGGGTTTTGTAAAGTGAAATTATTACTTGTAAATGTGTTAAGGAAGTCTTTTTCAAAGTTAAGCACTGGACTTTGAGCATAGATACTTAAAAAAGCAAATAAAATCCCACAAATGTATGTAGTTCTTAACATAAACAGCAAAGATATAAAATTTATGTAACACTGAATTTTTTGATAATTACGCATATAATACTATGTTTCGTCGTTTTTATATTTTTCATTTGGGATATATATAAAATCAATACCTAAAAAAGTAAAAGTTTTTGGTTATTCATTATTTGAAGGTTAGTTTTTTAATTTTTTGGGCGTGTCCTTGTGGGCGTTACGCTGCGCGTATGCCCACAAGGTCGGCGTGCTACGGGCTGACGGTGCTGCGCCCCACCCGCCCACCCCCTGGTTATGGGGTTAAGAGCGTAGGCGGGGGGCTTCGCACCAAGCCTGACGGCTTGCCCTCCGCATGCCTCACGCAAGCAGCAAATATGCTCATCTCACTTATTCAAAATTCAAACTTGTAAGTACTTGATAATGAGCATTAAATAAGGTAAAAATATATTTTAACCTTGTAAATAGTTGAAAATCAATTCAAAACAAAGTAAAGCTTATTTAATGAGGGTTAAAGCAGTGGGTAAAGTCCATGTATTCAAGGTTTAACCTTGCAAATACTTGAAAATCAATATAAAACAAAGTAAAGTAACCACACTTGAAACAAGATAAAAAATTTTAACCTTGTAAGTACTTGATAATGAATATCAAACAAGGTAAAGCAAACGTACGTATGCAAACAGGGTAAAACATCCAAAGACTGCTGCGTGAGGGATACGGAGCATGCCGTTAGGCAGTGCGAAGCGTGAGCGTAGCACCGAAGCGTCAGCGTAGTGCGTAGTAGCCCGACCCGAAGCGCAGCGAAGGGACACGCCCAAAAAATATCTATTAAACTAATCTATCACCTAAAATTCACATTCCTATAGATTAGGTAAAATGTAAATCATATTGTATATTCGCATGTACATCAGAAATTTAAGAGAATGTTATGAGCCAAGCAAGCGTTCAACCTATCCAAATTGACATACAATCTTGCAAAACTATACCTGATTTGTTTGAAAATCTATTCAAACACATACCTCCACAAGAGGACATGCTATACCACAAAGTAGAAGGCAAATATCAATCTATCAACTATAAAGACTTTCAAGAGAAATTTCATGCAATTGGAATATGGCTGCAAAAACAGGGCGTTAAAAAAGGCACAACGGTAGGTATCATCATGGAAAACTCACCCTACTATACCATGATTGACACTGCTATTCAATACTTAGGGGCTATCAACGTCAGTATTTATACTACCCTAAATCCCGAAGGTATAGAACATATCATAAAAGATGCCGAGTTAGAAATTATTTTCATTGGCACACCCTTTCTATTCAAACGCGTGAAAAATGTAGCCCCTAATCTCAAAATATACGTTACTTTATTTGACTCCCCTCCTGAAGAGAGAGTGGTTTCTCTCAATACAATTTTTGATGAGGCTAAAAATTATACAGAAGTAGATAAACAAACTTTTTTACAAGCTAAAAATAAAGTTCAAGAGGAAGATTTAAGTACTTTAATTTATACCTCAGGTACAACAGGCGTACCTAAGGGTGTGATGCTTACTCATAAGAACATCGTATCTAATACTCGGTCTTGCATTCAGTTTTTGCCTATTATTGATAATCGTGATGTGTTTTTATCTTTTTTAGCATTAGCCCATTCTTATGAGCGAACAGTAGGATACTATCTTGCGTACGCCAAGGGAGCAAAAGTAGCGTATGCAGAAAGTATAGAAGCCTTAGCACGTAATATGATGGAAGTACGTCCTACCATTATGCTCTGCGTACCCCGTTTATTAGAACGCGTGTATGACCGTGTAATGAGTAATATAGAAAATCAAAAGAAAACTAAGCAGCGTATTTTTCAATGGGCAATACGCACGGGCGAGAAAAGGCGTAAAAAACATGAGAATTATGAACCTATTCCAATAGGTTTAGCGATTAAATACAGTTTAGCACAGCAGTTGGTTTTTAAGAAAATTATCAAGCGTACAGGAGGAAGAATTCGTTTTTTTGTAGTGGGTGGAGGAGCCATGCAGCAACAAGTAGGTGAGTTTTTTGCTAACATGGGTATTCCTGCTATGGAAGGTTACGGATTGACAGAGACCTCGCCTGTCGTTTCTGTTAATCCCTTAGAAAGACAAGTTTATGGCACGATTGGGCGAATTTTACCTGGGGTGCGCGTCGCTATTCAAAATCCTGAAACAAAAGAAATCTACATAGAAGCAGGATACGAAGATTACGATAAAAAAATAAACTCGCCCGAAGGAGAGATATTAGTCAAAGGTGATAATGTCATGAAAGGATATTGGAAACTACCCGAGGAAACAGCAAAAGTTATTGATGAGCAAGGTTGGTTTCACACGCAGGATATAGGCATGTTTGTTAATGGAAGTCTTAAAATTACTGACCGTATCAAAAATATGCTTAAGACAGCAATGGGTAAAAACATTTATCCTACCCCTATTGAGAACACGTATCTTTTATGCCGCTATATTTCACAGATATTTATTATTGGTGATAAGCGGGAGTATCTTACTGCGTTGATAGTTCCCGAGCAGGAACATCTCAAAGCCAAGTTTAACCTTCCTGATGACTTTTTTACCCAGGATAATCCTATTATTGAGGATAAGCATATTGTTCAGTTTTACGAAAAGGAAATAGCCCCGCTTTCGAAGAAATTAGCCAAGTACGAAGTTATCAAAAATTTTACTCTTTTACGCAGACCTTTTACGATTGAAGGGGGAGAACTCACTACCACTCTCAAAACAAGACGTAAGTTTATAGAAGAGAAGTACAAAACATATATTGAAAGAATGTATCAATGATATTTTTGGGCGTGTCCTTGCCTGCGTTTCGCTGCGCTCATGCAGGCAAGGTCGGCGTGCTACGGGCTAACGGTGCTGCGCCCCACCCGCCCACCCCCATGGGCAAGGGTAAAAGCGTGGGCGAGGGGCTTCGCACCAAGCCTGACGGCTTGCCCTCCGCATGCCTCACGCAGCTGCTTTTGGATGTTTTACCCTGTTTTTAGACATATCTCTGCTTTACTTTGTTTAATGCTCATTATCAAGTACTTACAAGGCTAAAACTTTTTATCTTATTTGAACCGTATTCGTTTTATCTTGTTTTACATTGATTTTCAAGTATATACAAGGTTAAACCTTGAATACATGAACTTTTGATAACCTTTTTAATCCTGAATACGTAAATTTTACCTTATTTTCAATTGATTTTCAATAAGTTACAAGGTTAAAACTTGTTTTTTACCTTGTTTAGTGTTCATTTTCAGATACTTACAAGATAAACTTTTGATTAAGTGGGATTAGCGTACTGGCTGCGTGCGTGAGGCATGCGGAGGGTGCGTGAGCAGTGCGGAGCGTTAGCGCAGCACCGAAGCGTCAGCGTAGCCCGCAGCACGCCGACCCGAGCGCAAGCGAGGGACACGCCCAAAATAAAACCTATTAAACTTTAACCTTGAACACCACTCATAACCCATCTGAATTTAGTTTAATTGTACTTAAAAAATTAAATTTAATGTTCATTCATCAGGGCTTCAATCTCCTCAACTTCTAACGGAATAGTCGCCATCAAATCTATGTTACCGTTTTGAGTAATCAAAATGTTGTTTTCTAAACGAATTCCTAATCCTTCTTCGGGGATATAGATACCAGGTTCGCAGGTATATACATAACCTGCTTGCATGGGTTCGTATTTGTAGTTAGCGTCATGAACGTCTAAACCTAAATGGTGCGAAGTACCATGCATAAAATACTTTTTATACGCAGGATATTTAGGATTTTGGTGTTTGACTTGATCTGAGGTAAGCAAACCTAATTCAAGTAGTTTTTCGGTCATAATCTCGCCCACTTGCTCGTGATATTTATCAATTGTATTTCCTACTTTGAGCAGAGTTTTAGCTTGCTTCATGACCGATAATACAGCGTTATAGACTTCTTTTTGTCTTTTTGTAAATCTACCGCTAACAGGCAAACAGCGAGTCAAGTCGGCGTTGTAGTGAGCATAACAAGCTCCAAAGTCCATCAATAGCACCTCACCTGCTTGACAAGTCTGATAATTTGCAACATAGTGCAGAATACAAGCATTTTTACCTGTGGCTATAATAGGGTCATAAGCATGCCCATCAGCACGATTACGAATGAATTCATGAATAATCTCTGCTTCTATTTCATATTCTGTAACCCCAGGTTTGATGAACTTGATTACTCTACGAAAAGCTTTTTCTGTAATTTCTATAGCTTTTTTGATAGCTTCAATTTCAGGTTCAGATTTTATCATGCGTAGGCGGTTAAGTATAGGTGCGCTACGCTTATAGGTGTGTGCAGGATAAAGGGTTCTTATTTTTTGGGCAAAGTAATGTGTTTTTGTAATACTTTTCGCGCTATCGCGGTCATGTTCATTGAAGTCCCAATAAACGTTTTCACACAAGTGCAGCATAGGATATAAGAATGCATCCAGTTGCTCTGTCCATTGTACATTTTCAATACCTGATGTGGCACGGGCTTCTTCTTGAGTGTATTTATGTCCTTCCCATATTTCTATTTCCTTGTTTGTTTTTCGTATAAACAGTACTTCACGTAAATCGGGATTAGGGTGATTAGGATACAAAATAAGTATAGTTTCTTCTTGGTCAATTCCTGTTAAGTAATATAAATTGCTATTTTGTTTAAAAGTGTAAGTGGCGTCAGCATTTTTCAAGAAAAGTTCATTTGCCATAAAAATAGCCATACTATTAGGCTCTAATAATTGGCAAAAGCGTTTTCTATTTTCAACAAATAACGATGCAGGAAGTGGTTTGTACTTTTTCATAAGGTAAAAATACGAGAAAAAATTTATGTACCGTCGTAGCGTCAGTTTTGTATCACGTGGTTAATGATTAAGTAGGTTATTTTTAATCTTTTTTGGGCGTGTCCTTGCCCACGTCTCGCTGCGCTCGTGTGGGCAAGGTCGGCGTGCTACGGGCTAACGGTGC
>JANWVE010000096.1 GCA_025057675.1 Bacteroidia bacterium | reverse complement strand
TTTGTAAATCCTTGAAAATCAAACCAAAATAAGGTAAATCTTGTGTATTCAAGGTTAAAGCGTTGTGTAAAGTTCATGTATTCAAGGTTTAACCTTGTACATACTTGAAAATGAATACAAAACAAGATAAAATGAATGCAATTCAAACAAGGTAAAAAATTTTAACCTTAGTAAGTATTTGATAATCAAGGTTAAACAAGGTAAAGCGAAGCTATGTCTAAAAACAAGGTAAAACATCAAAATATGAGTTGCGTGAGGCATGCGTAGGGTGCGTCAGCAGTGCGTAGCGTTAGCGTAGCACCGAAGCGAAGCGCAGCCCGCAGCACGCCGACCCGAGCGCAGCGAAGGGACACGCCCAAAAAATTATCTTATTCATTATCCTTAATAATGAGCTAAATACACATTACTTATACTTTTGTTTTTCTACGGGTGTCCATAAATTAGCGGGATTGATTCCTGGAAAACCCCCGAATTCAGTATAAGCCTTGAAGTTTTGAAATCTATCACTAGCAACAATGATATTCTGCGGCGACCACAAAGGAATACAGGGCTGTTGCTCATGAATGATAGACATCAAGGCATGATACAAAAACTTAGCTTTATTAAGATTTTTACCGTTTTTGATGGTTTCAATAAAAGCATCAGTACTGCCGTTTCCAAAACCTGTATAATTAGCGCCTTTATTTTCCCAGTTTTTAGTGTGCCAGAATAGTTCAGGGTCTTGAAAATCAGCATCTTCAATGTTTTCTGCTAAATACATATCAAATTCATGATTTTGTAAAGCTTTTATGTACTCACTTAGGGTTTTTTCCTCAACAGTTACACCAATTCCTACATACCCCAGTGAGCGAGTAACTAAATAAGCAATTTTTCTATTATCAGGGCTGAGATTATTGATAAGTAGTGAGATGACGAAGTCTATTTTTTTACCATTAACCACTTTGTCTAAAATTGCATCGTTATCGGTATCTTGCCATCCTGCATCTTTGAGTAGCTGTTTAGCTTTTTTTATATCATACGCGTACAAAGGTAAGTTTGGATTATAGGAAATTTCTTTGGTAGGCGATCCTGGGGCACTTATTCTTACTCCATAGCCTTTGAGAATAAATTTCATCATGCTATCCACAGGAAGGGCATAAGAAACCGCTCTTCTTACGTTGATGTCATCAAAATAAGGTATTCTATTTTCAGGTTTTATATTGAACCCTAAATAAGAATAAGCTAATGTATTGGCTTTTCTTGTTCGGTAGTGATAATAATTGCTATCGAGCTTTTCTATGTCTGTAAATTCTTTTGCAGGAATGTTGTAGATAAGGTCTAAGTCTCCGAGTTTAAGCATAGTTATAGTTACAGACATTTCTTTGACGGTTTTGTAGATTAACCTTTTAGGATAAGCACCAAAAATAAGTTCGCTATATTTTTTGAGTTTATCTCCCCACCAGTTGACTTTTCTTTCTAACACTACTTCATCATTAGGTATCCATTTAACTACTCTGTAAGCTCCAGACCCGTAAATGAGAGAGGGATTATGGATATTAGTACTGTCAGTAAAAAAAGTTGCAAAATTTTTCAGAAACGGGTCATTTTTAAGTTTATCTTTTTCTTTTTTAAGTTGTTGAAGGGTGAATTTAGCCATATCGTTTTGCCTGTCATAGAAGTGCCTTGGCATTACAGGGATTGGATAAATAATGTTTTCCCCTATATCTTGTGCTACATAAATTTTGAACTTTTTTTTGTCTTTTTTATCTATTACTACGTCTTCTATACCTGAAAAGAACTCTTTAAGGTATGTACAAGGGATAAAAGGGTTGTAAATGGCTTTTAAGGTAAAGAGTACATCTTCTGCGGTAATAGGTAATCCATTGTCCCAAGAGGCTTCTTCACGTAGTTCGCATAGATAGTAGGAGGAGTCGCGTGAAGCAATTGGCATTCTTTTAAGTAACCAAGGTACTCTTTGCATTCTATCGGGATTGACTATCGTCAGGTATTGAAAAACTTGATTAGTAACAATTTTGTCTATATCATCAACTACTAAAATAGGGTTTATTGCAATAGGGTCTTCGGGGTGGCGAATATATACAGTATCTCCAATGGGTTTAGATACGTCTGGGCTTTGAGCTATTAGTTCAAAAAAAAATACCCATAGTATAGAGATGGTAATAGTTAATCTCATTGTGGGCAAATATACAAATCAAATCCAACAAAACAATATCTACACCTTGGTCAGGGAATGTCAAGAAAATATAGTCGTTCACCTGAATATTTGTCCACGTACTGCTCTCGAATATAAGGTAAAAAAACGGTATCTAGAGGTGCATTTTTGTAGGCTACAATATGATTAATACGGTATTTTTTTATGAAATCTATCTTACTTTGACTAGTACTGCTGAAACTTCCTTCCTGTTTTTGTTTCTCAACAAATTGATAAAATGAGAATAATCGTAGGTATTGATAATCTAAACTATTGGGAGGTATATTTAAATCGCATACATTGATTGCCAAAAAATCACGTGGATATACATTTTGAATATACGGCTTAGGAAAGGCGTGAAAGTAATAATACCAAAGATATTGGTCCTCTATTAGCACAGCACCATACTCAGAAAATCTATTTTTATTTTTCTTGATATAAGTTACATACTCAGGACCATACTCTGCGTTATAGGTTTTGATTCTTACCACAGAAGCATGAATTGCAGAATATAACAAAGCACAAGTGTAAGCTATAATTAGCCACGTAAGTATTTTTCCAAATATATTTTTGTCCTGTGTGCATATTTCTAATAATAGACTTATCCATAAAAATACTAGTAAGGTATACAGCGGACTAGCAATGCAAGCGAAAAACTGCTCACTATCCCAAATATAATACAGTATTTGCCAAGACAACAGACCGCATAACATTCCTATTAGTATAAAATATATCAGATACCAGATGTATCTTTGACTTTTTATGTGTTCGTTTATTTTGTTTATATGAAAAAAGCTAATCCCTATCAAAGGAGATATACTTAGTGTAAAAGCAAAGCTAATCCGAAGTATGTCTTTAAGTAAAATAGGTACAAATGAAAGGTCATAAAATCTCTCCCAGAAATAGCGTGTATTGCCTGTAGGATTAACAATATAGTTTTGTTTAGGATAAAAGGCATAGAATATAGTGCCGTATGCCGCTATCAATATAGAGGGAACTACGACATAAATTAGTTTTACATGATTTATTTTTCTGGTCCATGCCCAAAGTACAAAGAAAATAATAATAGCGGTAATGCCTGGTGCGGTGCTGATGTAAAAAATAGGTATAACTAATAAACTTATTATGGCCAGCGTGTATTGTTTATGTTGAGTAAGCAAAACAAAAGACAAAATCATCATCATAATTGGGCTATGCTTAGGAAGCTGTACCAAAGAATTTACCCAGTATAGAGTATAACTACCATATATGCTTGCTGTCAAGCTGCCCAGCCCAATCGGTTTAATGAAAAAAAACAATACGGGGATAATGTAATGATACCATTTTAACACCTGTTTTTTGACAAATGCCTTCAAAATACCTAATAGAGCAATATAAAAGTTGGCAAAATAGATACTAAATATAATCACTTTACGTACTAAATAGTTATTTTCTATATTAAAAATAGCATTAAACCCAGCTTGTAGCCAAGGAGCGAAATAATGGTAAGGATTAGGGTAGTTAGATTTTATTTGTAAATAATCAATGTTAGTACTTTCTACTCCGACACGATAGATAAATTCACTCAAACGAACATAGTAAATTGAGTCTATGTTATCCGTAACAGGATAGAGTAAAGGATTACCTAAATTAAAAAGATAGTTTACTATGATGAGTATTAACAGTATGCCTATCCATAGCATATGGCTCGTGTCTATCCTAAGTTGTATATTGAATTTATCTCTGTTCCATAGACCATTTTTGTGGAGGTACCAAGCTATACTTAATAGGGGTATCCATACTCCGTTCATAATGGTCATGCCATGAGTACGTAAAAAAGCAATTACCCAAGCCCACAAAATCATTCCTAAGGTATTCGCGGCAAAAAGACGTGCGAAGGGTTCGTTTATTTTTATTCTACAAAGGCTTAAAGTAAAGTAACCAATAACATATAAAAATAGTGCATATAAAAAGGTATAGACTAGAAACTCCATTTATTTTATTAAAAAGGTTGAAACTAAGAAAAAAATATTATTTACAAAGATATAGCTATTTTTGGGTACATTCAATTTTTGTAGTTAGTTTGTTATAGTTAAGTTCTTTTCGGAACGTTTCTTTCAAGCCATGCAAAGTTCGCAGTTTTAAGCCTGCACTTAAAAACTGCGGCAATTACCACTGGTGGAATAGTACCTATGATATAATAGTACATAACTGAATATCAATGCTATACTGAGTCTATTTTTTGCACGAAGTCATATATCTTCAAAAATTAAGTTTTAATTTTTTTGGGCGTGTCCTTGTGGGCGTTACGCTGTGCGTATGCCCACAAGGTCGGCGTGCTGCGGGCTGCGCTATCGCTTCGGTGCTGCGCTGCGCTACGCACTGCTTGCGCACCCTCCGCATGCCTCACGCAAGCTGCCAGTAAACTAAGTCTATTTATTCAAAACTTAACCTTGTAAGTACCTCAAAATGAACTATAAACAAGATAAAATTGAATTTTAACCTTGTAAATCCTTGAAAATCAATATAAAACAAAGTAAAACTTGCGTATTCAAAGTTAAAGGTTTATCAAAAGTCCATGTATTCAAGGTTTAACCTTGTACATGCTTGAAAATGACAAAGAAACAAAGTAAAGTAATAGCATTTCAAACAGAGTAAAAATTTTTAACCTTGTAAGCATTTGGTAATCAACATTTAACAAGGTAAAGCAAAGATATGTATAAAAACGAGGTAAAACATCAAAATACAACTTGCGTGAGGGATACGGAGCATGCCGTTAGGCAGTGCGAAGCGCAGCGTAGCACCGAGCGTGAGCGTAGTGCGTAGTAGCCCGACCCGAAGCGCAGCGAAGGGACACGCCCAAAAGTAAAATTATTTTTTAAATTATTTTTTAAACTTAATATAAACAATAGACTTTATGAACACAAGATTTAAGGAGATTTTTTGTTAAATAAGCATGCTGATAATCAACACTTTACAAAAAATAGCCTGATTTTGTACTTTTACATCTAACACATTGAAAATCAGTATAAAGTAAATTTGTGTATTCTCTTTAAGATCTTTAAGAAATTTCTGTTCATAAACTCTATTTTTGTGTTCAAGGAAGGACTATATCGGGAAGGGAAGAAGTATCTTATCGCCATAGACGAAGCAGTGATAGAAAAAAGTGGAAGACATACGCATGGCAAGCACCGATTTTATAGTTCTGTATATCAGCAGGATCAGGGATAGCGTTTATGGCATTAAGTCTGATAGATGTAGAGAAACGGAATTCATACAGCATAGGTCAGGAGCAGATTATTGTCAGCCAAGCGGATAAAATTAAATTCAGAAAAAAGAAACAGAGTTTAACAACCTTCACTCAAACACTCAAAAGCTATCTACTCAATGTAGTGGTCATTAAATCCGTTTATCACAAAGGAAGAACCCAAATCGCTATTCTCTTCTCTACGGATTTGTCTCTTTGGCTTCGGATATCATTACGCTTTACGTTTTGAGATAGAGTTTGACTTTCGAGATACCAAACAGCATTTTGGTCTCAATGACTTTAAGAACTACCAATCCACCCCCCTGAAAAATTTTGTATCTATGAGCTTTTTTATGACCTTCTTAAAATCCTTCTTGAAAACCAAAGAAAAGAACGCAACACTCCTGATTTAAGTATCGCAGATATAAAAAAGATATAAAAACTTTGTATCATGTTCATTTTCACTACGAATAGTTATTAAAATATATCTCGGAACAGCCCGAAAACTGTTTTCTATTCCCCGATATTCACACCATTATACCCCCAGATATCATTCATAATAGATAAAATGCCAACCATATTGAGTGGTATAAAGTACATATATTCAAGATTTAACCTTTTATGTGCTTGAAAATCAATGTAAAATAAGATAAAAAGAGCACAGCTAAAACAAAATAAAAAATTTTTACCTTGTAAGTATTTGATAATGAGTATTAAATAAGGTAAAGCGAGAGTACGTATAAAAACAAGGTAAAACATCAAAATACAACTTGCGTGAGGGATACGAAGCATGCCGTTAGGCAGTGCGAAGCGCAGCGTAGCACCGAAGCGAACGCGTAGTGCGTAGTAGCCCGACCCGAGCATTAGCGAAGGGACACGCCCAAAAAATAAAATCAGTTATTAGTCTTGATATGTTTTAGAAGGAGAAGCATATTTCTATGCTTTAACAGAGCCAGAGATCTAATCAGAAATACTGTAAATTAAAATCTCAACAGTACTAAAATTTTGCCGTGTAAAATAATTTTACCAATATTGCAACTTTATCACAAACATCAATCATAATTGATTATGAAGGCGTCCTTAAAAAGCATGATATCCCAACTGCGTAAGTCTTTTAGACTAGTAATTATGCACGAAGATAATTTTGAAGAAAAGGTTCAGATGAAACTCAACATGCTCAATGGGCTTACCGTGCTTACACTAGGGACATTACTCATCATCACTTTAACTGCGGTTACTATCATTTATACACCTATACGACAGTACATTCCTGGCTATACAGACCCAAAGCTTAGAAAAGACCTACAAGACGCTTACTTTAAAATGCAATCTATCGAAAGCGATCTTAAAGCCCGAGATGAAATGATTAAAGGATTATTACAAAAAGATCATCCCACCACTAAATTATCCAATCACGTGGAAGACAAACGCGCCTTCTACACCAATACCGACAGCATAGAAAGAACCTTTCCACAACTAACACAAACAGAAAAAAGCATACAAAACTATATTGAGAAAGAAATTTTTTATGACCTGGACCCCAATAAATTAGTAGGGTCAGATAGAACTCTTAACTACTATCAGTCTATATGTTTTAAGCCTGTACAAGGCAGTGTAACGCGCACTTTTGATAGCGACAAAGGATATTTTGGAATAGATGTACTTACAAAAACTAATGAACCTGTCAAAGTAATCATGGATGGCACAGTTATCTTATCCACATGGACAACTGATGGAGGATATATCATAGCTGTTCAACATGCTAACAACTTAGTAAGCATTTATAAGCACAATGCGGCTTTATTGCATAAAATTGGAGACCATGTTAAGGCAGGAGATGTCATTGCGATTGTAGGTAAGTCAGGTAGCGAAAACAATAACCCAAGCTTGTACTTTGAACTCTGGCAAAATGGTAAAGCAATTGACCCACAAAACTTCGTTAAATTTTAAGACCTTTGCATGATTTTTGCTCAAAAATCTACTGCGAATTCTGTTTTTTAAGTTATGAAAAAGGTTCAGGTACTTCTTACACTGCTCTTGACGCTCTTACTGATGACCTCACTAACCGTGTATGCTTCTATTACATTAAAATATTTCACCGCTACACTCTTAGGTACAGAGATAAGGTTGCAATGGGAAGTACAATCTGAATACGGAATAACCGAATTTCAAGTTTGGAAAAGAATAAATTCAGGCAGCGCGTCAAAAATATATACTATTACTCCCAACGGAAGCAGAGTTTATTCATACATAGACCCTAATGTAATGAAAACAGATGAAAATCAACAAACTTACGTATACACGCTGCGTGTATTTCAAGGTAGTACTTACACAGATTTTACGCAGACTATCAGTCATAATCCGACGAGTATACAAAGAACATGGGGAAGCATCAAATCTATGTTCAAATAGCCTGTAAGACTCTATGAATGTTTTGGGCGTGTCCCTCGCTGCGCTTCGGGTCGGCGTGCTACGGGCTAACGGTGCTGCGCCCCACCCCTGAACAAGCGTGAAAGTGTAGGCGAGGGGCTTCGCACCGTGCTGACGCACGCCCTCCGCATGCCTCACGCAAGGAGCTATCAAACTAATCCACATATACAAAACTTTATCTTGTAAGTACTTGAATATCAAAATTAAAACAAGATAAAAATATATTTTTACCTTGTAAATTACTGAAAATCAATTCAAAAAAAGGTAAAATTTGTATATCCAGAATTAAAGAGCTATCAAAAGTCCATGTATTCAAGGTTTAACCTTATAAGTACTTGAAAATGAACATTAAACAAGATAAAAAGGGCATAGTGAAAACAAAGTAAAAAGTCTTTACCTTGTAAGTACATGATAATCAACATTAAACAAGGTAAAGCAAAAGTATGTATCAAACCAGGTAAAACATCAAAACACGGCTTGCGTGAGGGCTATGGAGCATGCCGTTAGGCAGTGCGGAGCGCAGCGAAGCACCGAGCGTTAGCGCAGTGCGGAATAGCCCGACCCGAAGCGCAAGCGAAGGGACACGCCCAAAAAATAAACTTGACTCACACAATCATTTATTAGACATAACATCCAAAAGTAGTCTATGCTGTTAAAAAACATCCCAATCACCTAAGGTAACAAACCACTGATGGCTATCCTGTATCGTAGGACTATTACTGCATACAGGGCGAGTTAATAAATGGAGCTTTCTTGGATTAAGCCTCTGAGGAACAGACAAAAAAAAGGGTTTTCTCATAGTAGTAAAATGTTTGTCGCACATAGCTGTAAAAATGATACCTATCTTATCTGAGGTATACTTTGTACCTTGCAAAGGTGCGTATTTGATGAGTTCAAAAAAGTGATTAGGATTAGTAAAAGCATAGTCCATTAGTAACAAAGTAGGCACTTCAAACATAATATCTATTTTGAAGGTTGCTACTGCGGTAAGATTAAGTGCCTCATAATATCCTATCGTGAAGTAGGTTGAATGAGGACGGTTTTTATATCGCCATGTCAGATATCGTTTATCTCTTAACACATAATTTGAGTACCTTTGCAAATAAGTATGATAGAGTTTTTCAACAGATGCATCAAATTCATCTATCTCTGCGATACCATCTTTGTCCTGCACTCGGGGAAGCCTAAAAAGTAGATTAACAGGATACCCCATGATACCGCTCAATAAAGGTATTTTGACCTTCTTACGAAGTAATACCTTGGCGTCTACAAGAATAAGATAAGTTTTAAGTACGTCAATAATAGTGTAATTATTGTATTTCAAAAAAGTATGAATACTTTTGTGATTAGGAAAGGTATAACAAGCCGCTATGGGTTGTGCATCAATATCTTGGTTAGCAAAAGTAGCTAATTGAGTAAAAATTCCTTTACCTCGTACAGTTGGGCTAATAGCTACATCTTGTATCATGGCAATAAGCGCGTTCTGACCTGCTATTTTGCCCTCGTAAATAGGAACGTGATAATATCCAACAATTCGGTCATTCATTTTGGTAACATATACGCAAGAATGATTTCCTGGAGTATGTACATATTGCCAGTTCCAGAAGTCCTCGCACATGACTGATGCCTTATGTGATTGAGTTTCTTGCAATATCTGTTTAATCTCAGAAATTAGTTCTTTCTGTGGTACTTTTAAGTCAATCTTGCAGGTCTTGCATTCGGACAGTTGTAAGGGGGTATTGTTTGACATATTCAGATATATAGTTAGATAAAGTTACAAACTCAAATTCCTTTATTAAGCGTTCTGTACGAGGATAAGTTTTTCTAAGGTGGGTATAATGAGTGATTTTTGCCTTCCAGTGTAATTTAATTTTAGGGTGTTCGGGGTCATACTCCCAGGGATGTATGTAAAAGATAGTAGGCAATTTTGATTTTTGTCTTTTTTTTATCCCTGAGCAAGTAAAAGAGTAAGGAAATAAACGAAAATACGCACCACCTATACCCCAGTTCTTGTTTAAGAAATGAAATCTTGAAACAGGAAATTCAATAATTTTATTTTCTTGAATTTGAAAAATACTATCGGGGCAAGTGGATATACCATATCTCCAAGTTTTTACAGGAGATATGCTGCAATCAATCTTAAAGCCTTCCTCGGCGAGTATATCTAATGCCCATAAACTTTTTGCGGTAATAGAAAAGAAAGGGGAACGGTGGGCAATGATAGGTTTTCCTGTAAGGTCTTCTATAAGGTTTTTTGTTTTTTTTATCTCTTCTCTAAATTGTGCAGGGGTCAGATTATAGACTTTTTCGTGCGAGTAAGTGTGCGAAGCTAATTCGTGTCCTGCTTGATGGAGTGCTTTAATAAAATCAGGATAGTGTTGAGCTACCCAGCCGAGTGTGAACCACGTTGCTTTAACGTGGTGAGACTCTAATAAGTTGAAAATGGCATAAAAACCTCTTTCTAGGCGTCTATCATAGGTACTCCATTGAGTGAAAGGTAGTTCTATGCCGTGGAACCAGTCTTCTAAATCTACAGAAAAAACTAGTTTTTGTAATATATCTGCCATGATTAAGACAAATATACAAATTTGTCGCTATTCATTTGAATGATTTATTTGAACTTTTTTGGGCGTGTCCCTCGCTGCGCTCGGGTCGGCGTGCTACGGGCTAACGGTGCTACGCCCCACCCGCCCACCCCCTGAGCAAGAGGGAAAGAGTGGGCGAGGGGCTTCGCACCGTGCT
>JANWVE010000095.1 GCA_025057675.1 Bacteroidia bacterium | reverse complement strand
TGGGATAGACATACTTCCCTACAAGGGTAGAATACACTTCGATTACTTTTGCGGTAAATTCTGCTGCGTCCTGCCAACGAGGAGCGTTGGGCTGCATAGCCAAAGCAACTACTTGAATACCTTGCCAATTCGCTTCACCAATCCGGTAGGAAGGGTCTGCCGTCCAGGCAAAATCATGTACATTAGCAGCGTAGTATATCCAAGTTTTCTTTTTACCTGATTCAGGGGTAATTATGCTGATAGGCGTTTGTGTAGCCGATTTGAAATTTTTAATATCTAATGCACTTCTTAATTCAGGAGGTAGAACTTGGGTTTTATTTTGTAAAGTTCCTGTAGCTTCTACAATGTAATGATGTGGCAAAGTTAAATTGACTAAAAAAGTGCCAAAATCTCCGTAAAATTCGCGGTTTAGATGTTGATCTAATGCCCATTTGAATTTACGGTCATACACAGCTATACGCGGATACCAATGTACAGCATCATAGTGTTTAACGCCATCATGAATAAACATTTTCATTCTACGAGGTTGTGAACCTATGTCAAAATAGGTTCTGAATTGAATATTGAAAGTAACTTTACTATGCGGTAAAATGGGCTTATCTAAATAGACTTTCAGGATAGTTCCTTGTAGTTCTGTAATTTGGGCTTTACCTTCATATTTAAGTGATAAAACTTCAATATTCTTACCTTCTGCTTCATATTTTCCGTACTTGGGCTTGATGTGGGTACTATGTAGAGTAAGGTCATGCAGGTCAGAGTGTGGATTAAAGGCATTTTGATATAGGTTAAAGTAGGCTACTTTTAAGGTATCAGGAGAGTTATTAGAATAAATCAGTGTTTCTGAACCTTGAATAATATCTGTTTGGTCGTCTAATTCTGCGTCAATAGTGTAGGCTACGTCCTGTTGCCAATATCCAGGATAGGGAAGCTTGTTTTTCCAATAGTATGGGTTTTGTGGACTATCGTACTTATAGGTAGATTGAGTAAAATCAAATTGAGCGTGAGAAAGGTATATCTGTCCTAAAAACAAGATAAAAAAAATGTTATATTTCATGATATTGCAAAAGTACAATTTTGAGCCATTCTGACCAACTAATGGGTCTAATAAGTAATCTACTTTTTTAGGCGTGTCCTTGTGTCATGAGCGCAGCGAAGCACCCACAAGGACGCCTAAAAATAAAACTAGTCAAGCAGATAGAAAGACAAAGGGTAGCAAACTAATTTGCTTTTTTCTTTTTTAGTCCAAACAAGTGGCGAAGTTGGTGATAGGTTAAAAATAAGTAGTTTCTTCTAAACAATAGGCTTTTATCTAATATAAGTGCTTTTTGTTTATAGTATTTCATTTTCTGCATATCACCTGCATTGAAAGCCATCAAAGCTAAAAAAATATAACACGTTGATTTTATTTTATTTTGATAGCCCTTGTAGTATTTCTGATAAACGGGATCGTTATCTATTTTGTTGCAGAAGTATTCAAATCTACGTTCGCCTTGAGCTAATTGTGCTGTGTTCACGCTTCGATGCGCGTGTTCTACAACCCCCGTATTGATTTTGTTTATTCTACCTACATCAGGATAGTGTGCTATAACGCGTAGCCAATACTCATAATCTTCTGAACCTGAAAGTAAACGACTCTCATCCCAAAAAATAGTAGTATAAATATCTCTGTGCAAAAAAACCCCATGACAGGATAAAAAATTACCTTCCGAAATCTGTTTAAGTGGATTCCTTAAGGGTTTGAACTGAAAATCGTATATCTTCTCTCCCTTTTCGTTGACTAACTCATATAAATTGTGAAATATCTTTTTTTCGGGATGTAGACATGCATATTCGTAGGCATCTTTGAGATTATCGGGATACATATAGTCATCGGAGTCTAAAAAAGTGATATATAAACCTTGGGCATGACGCATACCTGTGTTGCGTGTTTTACCCCGTTCATAGTTTTGGTCATGCTCGATAAATTTAATTTTATGCTGTGCAATCAAAGGTTGTAAGAGTTCTTTGGTGTTATCGGTGGAGCAGTCATCTACTACAATAACCTCAAAGTCTTGAAAGGTTTGTGCAAATACCGTATTCAAAGTTTTAAGGATAAAATTTGCTCTATTATACGTAGGGACAACTATGCTGAAAAATGGGGATTTAGAGTTCATTGAACAAAAATAGAAAAACAAACTCAATTTATGCCAAGCCTGTAACTAATCGGTAATCTGACGGGATGAACTTTTTGTTTATTTTTTGGGCGTGTCCCTCGCTTGCGCTCGGGTCGGCGTGCTACGGGCTACGCTATCGCTTCGGTGCTGCGCACTGCTCACGCACCCTCCGCATGCCTCACGCAGCAGCCTTTGAATCTTTTACCTCATTTTTAGACATAGATTTACTTTATCTTGTTTTATCTTGATTATCAAATAATTACAAGGTTAAAGTTTTTTACTTTGTTTCAACTGATACTATTTTTAATTTTTTTTTACATTGATTTTCAGTTATATACAAAGTTAAACCTTGAATACATGAACTTTCTATACTTCTTTATACTTTTTAATCTTGAGCACTTAGGTTTTACCTTGTTTTCAATTGATTTTCAGGCATTTACAAGGTTGAAGTATATTTTTATCTTGTTTAGTGTTCATTTTCAGGTACTTACAAAGTTAAGTTTTCAATAAATGCGATTAGCATACTTGCTGCTTGCGTGAGGCATGCGGAGGGCGTGCGATAGCACGGTGCGAAGCCCCCCGCACACACTCTCACTCTTGTCCAGGGGGTGGGCGGGTGGGGCGTAGCACCGTCAGCCCGTAGCACGCCGACCCGAGCGCAAGCGAGGGACACGCCCAAAACAAAAAAATAAACAAATTACATATATTCACAAAAACAGGGGCATCTTGATAAGAATCATTTTTCTTACAAGGTTTATCTTGATTGAGCTATTCAAAACCTCAAATAAGCAGATTAGCCCAAATAACTACATATATTTGCCTGCGGGATGGGATTTTCTCCACGTAATGCTAAAAACACCTGTACTAGCGTCATAACATCTTTCTCGCAGTATGACGCAATTCGTTTAATGTCTTTATCTTGATAGTAGGTGTTTTTTACTTGGCTGCCATCTAAATCTTCTTTGGGGGTAGGAATATCAAACACAGCCGCTAAAAGATCTAAACTCGTAAAATTTTTGTTATCTCCAAATTTCCATAACTCCATGGTGTCTAAAAGATGGTTGATTTCCCAAGGTTTTTTACCATAAATCTGAAAAGGTATAGGTAAGCCTAATCGGTTTATTAACATCCTACGGCATACGTACGGAAAGTCAAATTCCTTTCCATTGTGAGCGCACAAGTAAGCAATATCACCATTGTTCCAGCGCCTATCTATCGCTTCCTTGAACCTTGTTAGCAAGGTCTTCTCATTCTCGTCATAAAAAGAATATAAGGACAGTTCTAATTGATGGTTCTCCTTCTTTTTTACTTTACCTACACTAATACAAACAAACTTACCAAACTCTGCCATAACACCACCCTGCTCCTCAAAATAGTCTTGGGCAGACTGTTGATTTCTTTTATACTTTGTTTTTCTATCCCATAACTTTTGAAAGCGTTCGGATAGATGTTCATAACTCTCTACAATAGGTACGGTTTCACTGTCTATGAATAGGATTTTGTCAATTGCGATAGAGGATATCATAATATTTTTATATTTTTTTAGCAAATATATAGACTTTTTGAGAAAGTAGAAAATTATTTGGTTGTGGTTCATAATGTATGATATAGGGAGTTCTTGCGATAGAACATATATTAGTCCTATTTTTGCTTTGCACAAAAATTCATCTTAGAAAGTTAGGTTCTTAATTTTTGGGCGTGTCCTTGTGGGCGTTACGCTGCGCATATACCCACAAGGTCGGCGTGCTACGGGCTAATGGTGCTGCGCCCCGCCCACCCCCTGGGCAAGAGTTTGAGCGTGTGCGGGGGCTTCGCACCGTGCTGACGCACGCCCTTCGCATGCCTCACGCAAGCAGCAAGTATGCTAATCCCACTTATACAAACTTAATCTTGTAAGTATCTGAAAATGAACACTAAATGAGGTTAAAATCTATTTTTACATTGTAAATCATTGAAAATCAATACAAAATAAAGTAAAACTTTTATATTCAAGATTAGAAGTCCGTGTATTCAAGGTTTAATCTTGTACATGCTTGAAAATGAAGACAAAACGGACGCAATTCAAACAAGGTAAAAAATTTTAACCTTGTAAATATTTGATAATCAATATCAAACAAGGTAAAGCAAAGATACATCTAAAAACAAGGTAAAACATCAAAATACAGCTTGCGTGAGGCATGCGGAGGGTGCGTGAGCAGTGCGCAGCACCGAAGCGAAAGCGTAGCCCGCAGCACGCCGACCCGAGCGCAGCGAAGGGACACGCCCAAAAATAAACATAACTTCTAAAATAACCTATCTAACTTGGTATGAGTAAATCCCTCAGTATAACGTTTTTCTTGCCTACCTAAGACCACAATTCATCTATCTTAACAGCATAGTAATGCTTTAACTTGGGCGTAATCAAGTCCTTTTCTGACTGCTCAGTAAGCGTATGCAACACGATACTACGATTGATCCCAAACAAACTCTGTATCCCTCGCCTTACAACCCCACAAAAGCATTTTGATTATACCCTCTTTGCCCCCCAAGGATTAGCAGCACCTTTATACTTGTAATGATTCTCAAGTAATCATTTTGAAATTGGTTACATTATCTTTGCATAAAAAATTTTGTACCCCGTTTTTCTTATGAAGATTTTTTACTACCCTTTTACTAAAAAAATAGTGAGGGCAAGTTATTTTCACTTTTGTTTCGCTGGTACTATACTATTAAAAATTCATTTATTAACTCTCTAAAACATATTCGTAGACTCTAAAACCACGACCATTTAAGGCAGAGAAATAGGTTATTGTGTGATATTCGGTTTGATAATGGCTAAAAACTCTAATAAAGTGGAGGGATAAGGATACTCCGCATTTTCATCATTGATGTTGCAATAACTAATTTTCCCATATCTATCTATTGCAATGATGGAAGGTACAGCAAACGGACAATAATACAAACCACAACCACATGATAAACACCTGTAGCCCTTGTCTGCATAAAATTTGAAAGTATCATAGTCCATTCCGTATAAGACTCCGTATTTTTTATGAATGTCGTAATTTTCGGTGCATGGAAGCCATATTACTTCATTATATTTTACTTCATTTTTCTTAAAGTGTGCCTGAACAACTGAGGAGTCTTTAGCAATGACGACAACAACCCGTCTATGTTTCTCATTTTTGAGTACACTATCTTGAAGCTTAATAACTTTACTTTTATACACGGGACATGTTTTATCTCGCAAAAATATGAGGGTTAGATCTGTTTTATATTTGTAATCAGATAGTCTAAATCTTTTTTGATTATGCATAATATGGTCAATTTCAGGGGCATCTGCGCCAATAGGTAATCCTGTGGGATAAAGGCTCTGCGCGAAAGTGCAGCTCACAAACGTCATAAGTAGTATGTACAAGCGGTAGAGCGATCGCATTCGTGGCGTAAAAATAATAAAATTGTATCATGCAGAGTAAAATGATTGTCAGGTTGTGGTTCATGATATATAATACAGAGAATGAGGGTGCCCAAAAAGGATAAGAAATTAGATTTTTTGTCATAAATTAGTATTGATATTAAAAATTGGACTTTTTGGACATTCTTTTCTCCGCATGCCCCACACAAGCGACTATCAAACTAAATCCACTTATACAAAGTGTAATCCTGCAAGTAACAGAAAATCAAGTTAAAATGAGGTAAAAATATATTTTAGCCTTGTAAATAGCTGAAAATCAATTGAAAATAAGGTAAAACTGAAATACTCAAGGTTAAAGGGGATATAAAAAGTGCATATATTCAAGGTTAAACCTTGTAAGTATTTGATAATGAGCATCAAAAAAAGTAAAACAAGGATATATATAAAAACAAGGTAAAACGTCAAAATACAGTTTGCGTGAGGGATACGGAGCATGCCGTTAGGCAGTGCGAAGCGTTAGCGAAGCACCGAAGCGAACGCGTAGTGCGCAGTAGCCCGACCCGAAGCGCAGCGAGGGACACGCCCATAAATAAAAGAATAAATAAACATACAAACTAATTAAGTGGAATTTTGTTCTTTTAATGAAACAAAGATAGAATAAATTGTAATTTTGGACACTTGCCATGCTAACACTACAAGAAATTCAGGCGCCCATTCAGGAAGAACTCAAAGCTTTTGACAAGCATTTCCGCGAAGCTATGCGGAGTAAAGTGTTATTGTTAGACCTAATTACACAAAGTATCATCAAGCGAAAAGGAAAGCAGATTCGCCCACTTTTTGTGCTGCTATCGGCTAAGTTATGTGGAGGAATTACACCTGCTACATATAGAGGCGCGGCTTTGGTAGAGCTGCTTCATACGGCTACCTTAGTTCATGATGATGTGGTAGATAATGCCGATGAAAGGCGAGGTTTTTTTAGTATTAACGCGTTATGGAAAAACAAAGCAGCGGTTTTAGTGGGAGATTTTTTACTTTCTCGGGGACTCTTAATGTCCTTAGAATATGATGACTTTACTTTGTTAAAAATTGTTTCTCAAGCGGTTCGTGAAATGAGCGAGGGCGAATTGCTGCAAATGCAAAAAGCCCGAAAACTCAACATTGACGAACCTATTTACTTTGAAATTATCCGACAGAAAACTGCTTCTCTTATTGCGGCTTGCTGTGCCTGCGGCGCAGCCAGCACCACCGAGGATAAAGCCACAATAGAAAAAATGCGTCAGTTTGGAGAATATGTAGGTATGGCTTTTCAAATCAAGGATGACTTATTAGATTACGGCACTGATGATATCGGTAAACCCCTTGGCATAGATATAAAAGAAAGAAAAATAACCCTTCCACTGATACACGCACTTAACCAAGCAGGACGAACTGAAAGACATAAAATAGTTAATATCATTCGTAATCACAATCAAAACAAAGAAAAAATAAATGAGGTAGTACGTTTTGTTAAGGGTTACAATGGTATTGGTTACTCGCAAGAAATGATGAGAGAATATGTTCAGAAAGCACTCAAAGAATTAGATATATTTCCTGAGTCTGAAATTAAACAAAAGTTGGTTGCCTTAGTGCATTACACAATTGAACGTACTAAGTAGCCTACATTTTTTCTTTTTTTGGGCGTGTCCCTCGCTGCGCTCGGGTCGGGCTACTGCGCACTGCGCTATCGCTTCGGTGCTACGCTGCGCTTCGCACTGCCTAACGGCATGCTCCGTATCCCTCACGCAAGCTGCCTTTGGATGTTTTACCTGATTTGTATGTATGCCTTTGTTTTACCTTGTTTGAGTTTGATTATCAAACACTTACTAAGTTAAAGTTTTTTACCTTGTTTGAACTACGCTTATTTTACTTTGTTTTATATCAATTTTCAAGTGCATACAAGGTTAAACCTTGAATAGATGGACTTTTTACAAGATTTTAACCCTGAATACACAAGTTTTACCTTATTTTGTATTGATTTTCAGTGATTTACAAGATTAAAGTATATTTTTACTTTGTTTAATCTTCATTATCAAGCACTTACAAGATAAAGCTTTGAATAAATAGATTCTACCGACTTACTAAGGTCCTTGCGTGAGGCATGCGGAGGGTGGGCGTTAGCCCAGTGCGTAGCGCAGCGTAGCACCGAAGCGATAGCGCAGCCCGCAGCACGCCGACCCGAGCGAAGCGAAGGGACACGCCCAAAAAAGTAAAATCACTTATCAAAAACTTAATAATACATTGTAAAAACATCCAATCATATAATACCCACAATATGAATTTTTTTTATTTTCAAACATGATGTACATTTGTATTACTTTGTATTACTATGACTAATTTAGAAGCATACATTCCCATAGTAGAACAAGCTATTGCCTCCTTCGGTATAGATGTAGCATCATGCCGTACAGATAGCCCCACAGTTTGGAGTCTAAAGAGAGGCTCTGCTAACGTAACTATGCTCCTTAACCTTAACCAAGAGAATAGAGCTATTTTTGTGGTCATCTCTGGTATCATGGAAGTCCCTGATCAAAACAGAGAAGCACTTTTTTTAGAACTACTCACTATTAACCACACATTAGTAGGAACTTACTTTACTGTATATAACAATTCTTTGATATGTTTAGCTAGCTCCCGTTACGCAGATGGATTAGATCCCAAAGAAGTAGCCGAAATGCTGGAGGCACAAAGCTACGCCGCTGATGCCTTAGATGATATGTTAATCGCTAAATATGGCGGAAAGAGAGTGTAAGGACAGAAATAATACGAAACAAACTAAATTTCTATTAACCTATCCATAGATACGTGAAAAATTCTCAAATTTGTGGCTGCCATGTTAATTGAGGTGTTGAAGTCAAAAATACATAGGGTAAAAGTTACGCAAGCAGAACTAAACTACGTAGGAAGCATCACAATAGACAAAGATTTGTTAGATGCAGCCAATATGATAGGATATGAAAAGGTTACTGTGCTTAATATCAATAACGGAGAACGCTTTGAGACATACGTGATTGAAGGCGAGAGGGGTTCTGGTATAATATGCCTCAACGGACCTGCGGCTAGAAAAGTACAAGTAGGCGATATTATTATTGTCCTTTCTTACTGCCAAATAGACTTTGAACAAGCAAAAACATTCAAACCTTGGGTAATCTTTCCTGATGAGAACAATAAATTAGCCCAAAGATAAGGTTATGTCTATCTCTGCCAAGAAGATTATTCAATACTTGATAGGAATTATTATTGCCGTAGGTATGCTTCTTCTTGCTTTCAAAGACATACAATGGAAAGAAATAAAAGAAGGCTTCAAAAATGCAAATTATCTTTGGATAGGGATGAGTATGTTGGTCGGTATAGCGGAGAAGTTTATTCGAGCTTCTCGGTGGAGCATGTTATTGAGGGCATCAGGACATGAACCTAAGCTAATAAGCACTTTTTGCGGGGTAGCCATAGGCTATTTAGCTAATATGGTACTTCCGCGTATGGGTGAGGTAACACGCTGCGGTGTAGTGTACAAAGCCGATAATATCCCCGTAGCACAAGTGTTCGGAACAGTTATTTTAGAGAGAATTATTGACGTTATTACTTTATTTTTGGTTATTTTGTTAGCATTAGGGTTGGAGCATGAAGTATTTTATCAGTGGTTAGTGCAGACGTTTCAGTTTTCTCCTGCCCAGCAATCTAAATTTTTGATTTTCTTTTTTAGCGTTTTGGTTATGGGTGTTATATTTCTGATATTTATAGCCAAGAGGTGGAATACGCTTAATTCCAAACAAAAATGGATAATTAGCGTAAAGAAGTTTTTAGAAGGTTTATTTGAAGGACTTATTAGCATTCGCAAGGTAAAAAACATTCCATTATTTCTTATTTACACGGCAAGTATTTGGTTATGTTATACTCTAACTACGTACTGTATTTTTTTAGCTTTACACAGTACATCGCACTTGGGTTTGGTACCTGCTTTGGTAGTTACATTGGTAGGCGCTGTGGGAATGGCTGCCCCAGTACAGGGCGGTATAGGCATATATCATTATGTAGTTAGCCAATCAATGGTAGCATATCATATTAACGCAGAGCAAAGCTTAGTTTCAGCTACCTTGAATCACACTGCGCAGACTTTTTTGGTAATTATTGCAGGTTTTATTTGCATGATTATCTCAGCTAAGTTACTGTACAAAAAAGGTCAGTCGGCTAATTCATAATTTTGAGAAATATAGCATAAAAGCATTAAATATGACTACTTATAGTTATAGCCTTATTTTTGGGCGTGTCCCCTGCCACGTTTCGCTGATGCTCATGTGGCAGGGACACACCCAAAAAATTAAAACTTAACTTTGGTGAATTGTTATTCGTGTACAGAAAAAATAGACTTATATTAACTATAATAAACAATCACACTAAAAACATAACCTAAAATACTCAAAATCAATTATTTATGTTTCATGGTTCTCTTGAAAAATATAATATATAAAGCTGGCAGGTTTTACCTCATAATCAAATAATTTTTTGTTAAAGTTTTATTCATATACATAAGTAATTTTTGTGCTCTAGCTACCCATGACAGAGATTATTTTATTGGTGCTGGCAGGTTTGGTACTGTTCCTGTATGCAGTAAGCAGTATTTCAGAAACGCTTACCAAAGCCATAGGCGACAAAACTGAGTACTGGGTTAAAAAATTTACTTCCGATGTGTTCAGTGGGCTATTGGTAGGCACAATAATTACCGCAATAGTAGATTCTTCTTCTGCGGTCATTATCATTACTATTGTTTTAGTCAATTCAAAAATACTTACTTTTCGGCAGGCTATGGGCATAGTACTGGGAGCAAACATAGGCACAACGGTAAGCAGCCAGATTATTGCTATGGATATAGGCAAATACTCCCCTGTGCTGCTGCTGGTAGGTTTTGTGCTACTTTTTATAGCTAAAACAGAAAAGCTAAGCCACCTCGGCAAAGTGATTTTATATTTTGGTATATTGTTTTTTGGATTGTTTACAATGGAAAATGCGGTAGAACCCCTTAAAAAAGAGCCTTA
>JANWVE010000094.1 GCA_025057675.1 Bacteroidia bacterium | reverse complement strand
AGTTTTGAAAGCATAAAAAATTACAAGTTAGGTGTGCCGTTAGGCAAACGACCTGGGCAGACTACCACTGAACCTCAACGTGTAGAAGCTTATTATTCAGGCAAAACGCTCACTATGTTGCAGCACCACTTAAAGGCTATTGAACATATATGGTACGGCAAGGATAAAAATGGTGATGATGGTATAGGTTTTTATGAGTATTTACAAAGTGTAGAAGGAGGTAACCAGCTCATTCAGAGTACGGTAACACAGTGGAATTCTGTTTTGAATGCGTTGAATGCTATTCCTGCTGTGCCACCTATTAGTACTCAAATTCAGACTGCACCTGCACCTGTTGAAAATCTACATACAGAATTACAGAAGCATACTCGCTTTTTCAAAAGTGATATGAGTTCACTTTTAGGAATTGCGATTACATACAGCAGTGGTGATGGTGATTGACCGATAGTTTATTTTTAATTTTTTGGGCGTGCCCTTGTGGGCATTTCGCTTACGCTCATGCCCACAAGGTCGGCGTGCTACGGGCTACGCTAACGCTTCGGTGCTACGCTTTGCTACGCACCATGCTGACGCACGCCCTCCGCATGCCTCACGCAGAAGATCTCTGAAAAAAACATTTCTTTGTTTCTTATGCCAAGTTTTAGCTTGCAAGTGATTGTACTTCAAGATCAAAAAAGGTAAAGAGATAATTGCAAAGGTTATCTGCGTGAGGGACATGGAGCATGCCCGTAAGGGCAGTGCAAAGCGTTAGCGAAGCACCGAAGCGAAGCGCAGTGCGGAATGCCCCGACCCTTGCGTCAGCAAGGGACACGCCCAAAAACATAAACCTATCTTTATCAAACTTTTTTAACCTAATCAAATCCATTGAGTTGCGTATATAATGTATTTATTTACTAACTTTGCAACCAATCATTATGAAATTCTCTCTTGGCTTCATGTTAGGTGCAGGAATCACAATGGTGATATTCATTTTGCTTCTTGTATTCAACAAAAGTTTAACTTTGGCGCAAAATCATAAACCAAATAAAACCACGACTACTATGGAAAAAAACATTATCTTAACCGATAAAGCACCTGCGCCCATCGGACCGTATAGCCAAGCAGTACAAGTTGGAAACTTTCTTTTTGTTTCAGGTCAGATTGCTATCAATCCTGCTAATAACCAACTAGTTCTAGATGATATAAAAACAGAAACTCAAATGGTAATGAAAAACATAGAAGGTATTCTCAAAAAAGCAGGATATTCGTTTGAAAACGTGGTCAAATCTACTATATTTTTGACTAATATGGATAATTTCTCAACAGTCAATGAAGTTTACGGCGCGTATTTCAGTCAAAATCCACCTGCTCGTGAAACGGTACAAGTAGCGAAACTACCAAAAAACGTTAATGTAGAAATCTCTGTTATAGCTGTCAAGTAAAATACACCATGACCATCACAGAAAGAACCAAAGTAATCGTTGAAAAAATTACCGACCTCATAGGACATAAAGACTGTGTTTATACTCTCAAACACAGCGCAGACAATAAATGGATTTACTCGGGTGCAGGGGAGGGCTGGTTAGCCAGGTGGAACGCCGAAAACTATCAAGCAGACAAGGTGATAGCACAAGCAGGCGGTGCTATCTACGCAATTGCAGAAGACCCTACCAAAAACATGGTATGGATTGGACAAAAACATGGCATTTTACATGTCATAGACACGGATAAACATACTCACGTAAAAGCTATACAAGTTAGTCAGATGCCTGTCTTTTGTATAGAAATAGATGTAGAACACAATTTTGCCTTTATAGGTACAGGTGATGGCTACTTATCTATTTTTAACCTTGTTGATTTTAGACTGTTGTATCATATTTCATTAGCTAAGCCAAGCGCAAACCTAAAAAATATACGAGGAATATCTTTTTCAAACGATAAAACTCATTTAGCCGTGGCTTGTAGCGACCAAAACATCTACATTTTAGATGCTTTATCTAATTTCAAACTTTTGCATATCATTGAAGCCCATGCTAACTCTGTTTTTTGTGTAAAATACTCTCCTTGTGGAAATTATTTGCTATCAGGTAGTCGTGATGCTAGGCTTAAAGTATGGCGGGTCGATCAAGAATATATTTTGCATCAAGAGATAGTAGCACATCTTTTTGCCATCAATGATATTACTTTCTCCCCTGACGGTCATTATTTTGCCACTGCGAGTGCAGACAAAACGATTAAGATATGGCAAACAGAGAATTTCATGCTTCTTAAAGTGATTGACCGAACACGTAATCAAAGTCATTTTACCTCGGTTAATAAGCTTTCATGGGCTAAGCATCTTGTTTCGTGCAGTGATGATAAAAGTATTATGGTTTGGAATTTAGATTTTGTCAAGCCACTTAAGTGCGGATAAACTTACCTTGTTTTTAGGCATTTCCATTGCTGCAGTTCGCTGTGCTCATGCGGGCAAAGCACGCCTAAAACAAGACCATAAACCATAAGAGATAAAATCCCTACTCCTCTATACGAGGTAAAGCCCCATACTGTTCTATCAAAATGTTGTCATAATAATCCGCCTTCAAAAGTAAATCCTTGAATACTTTTGTAGCATAATTGTAATTAAAATCTTGGTCGTAAATAACTACAGAAAGAACAATATTTTGCTTGTTTATACTTAAAGATAAACCTTCTAACTTGTCGTTTTCACGAAGTAAGTATTCGTACAAAGGCGCTATGTTTTGCTTTGGAATCTGACACAAGTAAGCATCACCAATAATGAAATAACTTTCAGTGTTAAAAGCTATCCATATTTTTGCACTACCTTCATAAATTTCCCAGTTGTTCGGTCCTCTGCGAGAGAGTCTTACATCTTTACCTATTGCTTTGATAACTTTTTCTATTTCTCCTGCAATACCTTCGGGTACATAGTTCTCTTCTATGTCTCCTTTGGGCATTTTAATTTCTGCTCCGCAGGAAGGACAATACTTTCCATCAATAGAACTGGGGGTAACAATGGTATCACAAGAGGGACATCTAACAGCATGTACTCCATATCCTGCATGATTACGATAGTCTTCCAAAGCACTTCGTAAATACCTGACAGGTAAAGCAAATCCTAACCCATCCCCACCTGATATAATAAAAGAATTGACACCAATAATTTCCCCTTCTCTATTAACCAAAGGTCCTCCGCTATTACCTGGATTAATAGCAGCATCCGTTTGAATGTAGCTAATTCCGTTACGAATACGCTCTGCTTTGGAGATGATTCCTGATGTAGCTGTATAGCTCTGACCAAAAGGATGCCCAATAGCAACTACAGGCTCGCCATCACGAGGAGAGTCATTGTCTAGCGGAACACTGGGCATTCTGTGTTCCTGTGGAGGACGAATAAAAGCAAGGTCATGTTTTTCATCCCAAAAGAACACAGGTGCCATAGTTTCCGAAAAGGTCTTTCCACTAATTCGGACTTGGGTATTTTCTCTAACTACGTGGTGATTAGTTACAATAACTTCATAATCAGCTACGTAGAACCCCGTTCCTGTACTGTTAGAAGTAGCTATTTGGATAACAATAGGTTGTATTTTATCAATAAGTTCCTGTAGGTTCATGTTAAAATGCCCTCTCGTAATTAAGTTTAGTTATTGCAGTAGTGTAAGATAATAAGAAATCTAACAAGGATGTGTACTTAATTTCACCTGCACCAAGCAAGTTAATATACGGAAAGTAATGATGAGACTCGGTTTGTATTTGGTATATTTTAGCCATGATAGCAGGGATATTAAATGTATGAGTAGATGTGTCATATAGTTTTTCTCCGTGACCCATTTCTACAAAGAAATCTGGTTCAAGAATTTGATACATAAGTGCTATCCAACCTTTGGTAATTTCGGGTAGCCCATAGTGAAAAGCACAGTAAGATAACCCATATTCTACGGATGCAATGGCTATATCCATGTATCCATTATTTTTATACCATTCATGATTAGGGTTTGTGCTAAGTATGGAATTTACTATATCGTTATGATGAGCAGGTTTGGTTATGCCAAATGTACATATAGAGTGATAAAAATCTTTGGTTATTTGTGCTTTATCACGGTTAAGTATTTCTTTAAGTAGGTTAATAATTTCTCGGTGGCGATCTCGGATGCTCATTTCATTTCCTTTCCAATAAATTTGATTCATTGTTTCTAAATCGTGCATCAGTTTACCCTCAGGACCGAGTAAAAAATCCATTTTGTAGATTAAGTTAAGTAATAAATAACCCACGGCATAGTCTAATCCTTTCTCCTCCAGCGGTGGATAACGTTCTAAAAAATCATTACACCACTTAACAAAGTATTTGTACTTAATTTCTTTGTGTGCTTCACTATCATGGATTATATGACTATCATCAATCACTGAAATAGCATTTGCAAAGTCAGAAGTAAGTAGTTCATCTTGTTTATCTGCTTTGTTAGCGGCTTCCTTGAAGGCATAATAAAGCTTGCTGGGGTGTCCTCCGTCTAGGTCAGAGTCATACTTCAAAACGATAATATCGTTATCTTTCAAAGCAAAGCGGGTGTAGTTGAGATTAAAATTAAATTCTAATAGTTTGCGCATAGCAGGGATGCTTTTACGCTCCAACTTTGCCACAGGCACTTCTGCAATAATTTTTTGATGGCTAAGGTCAATTTCTCCGCGTAGTATTTTTGAACCTTGAATAATCTTAAAAGAGATACTATTTTGATGATTTGTATAACTAACGTTATTTAGTTCGTCATCTTTGAGATACTCTAAGAATGCTAAATAAGCATTTAGATAGTTTTTCTCTCCGTAGGCGTTGTAGCACTCGTTCCATTTATCGTTTTTGGATTTTGGTTTGAAGCCATCTGAGTATCTACCGAAGGGTAATTTTGTCATAACTTGTAATGAACAGTGTTTGAATATCTGCAAATGTATTATCTTTGTTTGACAAAAACAAGTTCATTGTTATGAGTAGTTAAGGATTATTGGTTATATGTATTTTTGAGCATACCGTGAAGAAATTATGATTTTTAGATTTTTGGAAGAGAGTTAGATTTTAATTTTTTTGACTTTTTTGGGCGTGTCCTTGTGGGCGTTTCGCTGCGCTCATGCCCACAAGGTCGGCGTGCTACGGGCTAACGGTGCTGCGCCTCACCCCCTAGGCAAGGGTAAAAGCGTGGACGAGGGGCTTCGCACCAAGCCTGACGGCTTGCCCTCCGCATGCCTCACGCGGCAGCAAGTATACTAATCCCACTTATACAAACCTTAACCTTGCAAGTACCTCAAAATGAACATTAAACAAAGCAAAAATATACTTTTAACCTTGTAACTCACTGAAAATGAACATAAAATAAAGTAAAACTTATTTAATCGGGGTTAAAGAGTAATGAACATTCCATGTGTTCCAAGTTTAACCTTGTATATACTTGAAAATCAATATAAAACAAGATAAAACAAACATGCTTCAAACAAGGTAAAAAATCTTAATCTTGTAAGTATTTGATAATCAAGACTAAACAAGGTAAAACAAACGTAGGTATGCAAACCAGGTAAAACATCTAAAGCCTGCTGCGTGAGGCATGCGAAGGGTGCGTCAGCAGTGCGTAGCGCAGCGAAGCACCGAAGCGATAGCGCAGCCCGCAGCACGCCGACCCGAGCACAGCGAGGGGCACGTCCAAGAAAATAAACTTTTTTGTGAAATTGAAATTATCTTTGTTTGCAGCAAAATATCAGGACGCTTTTCTGCGTTTTAGCTCTTGTTTAATTAGTTCAAATTCTCGACTGCTTTGCCCAGCTACAGAGGTATTTTCTTTTGCCCTGCGAAATAAATAAGGTAAAACGGCTTCTACCGGTCCGTAAGGTAAATATTTTGCTGTGGTATAACCTTCATTAGCTAAGTTGTAAGAGATATGATCGCTCATGCCAAAGAGCTGCGAGAAACAAATGTGCGGGTGGTCATGAGGTAGGTTATATTTTTCTATCAAGGCTGCAGCTAATGAATTGCTCTCCTCATTATGCGTAGCAACACATACGGCAATGCCATCAATATGCTCTATGCAGAATGAAAGGGCTAAATTATAGTCCTTATCTGTATCTTGTTTAGTTTTTTGAATGGGTGAGAGGTATCCATTTTTTAATGCACGTTCATTTTCTATTTCCATGTACGCGCCGCGTACCAGCTTTGCAGCAAAAATATATCCCTTTTTTTGGGCTACTTCGTATTGTTTTTTTAAGTATTCTAATCTATCCCAACGGTACATTTGCAGAGTAGTGTAGATGAGAGGCTTTTCTTTGTTGTAGGTAGCCATCATTTCTTCGGCTAATCGGTCAATGTTGTTTTGGTACCAAGAATGCTCTGCATCAATAAAAATAGGTACTTGCACTTTTTTTGATGTTTCGCATATTTCTATCAGCCGATGACGAATTTTTTCAAAATCTGACCTATACTTATCATCTTGTGGTGTGTAATGCTCTAACACATGCTCCGCACCAATTCCTGTAATTTTTACTACGCCGAATAAAATTTCTTTTCTACCTTTTGCAAAATGTAAAGAGTCAATAATTTCTTGTTTAGTTTTTTCAAAACCTGCGTCATCTTTTGTACCTTCTACGGAATAGTCTAAAATTGTTTTTACATTGTACTGATATAGTTTTTGAATAGTATTTTGTGCATCGGTCAGACTTTCTCCTCCTACAAAGTGTTTAAATATTGTGTCTTTTATCCATTTTTTGATAGGCAAGCGCATTTTGAGGGCGCAGTTGACCAGCTTGGGTCCTATATTGACCAAGAAATTAGAATTCATCATTCTAAACAAGCGGTAGGCTTTTTTAAGTTCTGCATCAGTTTTATTTTTGAAAGCTATTTCAGTGTTTGTAAACAACAGCATAAATTAACCCACAAATAACATAATTTTCATTGATATAACATAGGCTTAATAGAATTTCGTTCAGTAAAGTAACGTATATAAGTTTCGTGCATGAGCATACGTTCTGTTATGACCACGTCGTACAAATTTAGTCCTCCGAGCATGAGTTCGCATATTTCTCGGATAGCGTTTTTATCTCCTGAGTGTTTAGTTACGTAGTCGCAAAATCCATTTTTGATGGCATATTGAACAAAAAGTGGGTTAGACTCTCTTCCTACTAAGAACCGTAAGCCGCATATACTTGCCATGCTTAAATCGTTTATATCATCATATATACAGGCTATGTACTGATGTTCTATGTTATGGCGTTGAGCAATTTCTTCTACGGCTTTTCTTTTATCTTTGATTTTAATGTATAGACCTGTAAAGTGTTCTCTTTGTACAAATTGCCATGCGGTAGGGTTATCTTCACCTGAAATGATATAAAAAAAAGGCATTTCTTGGTTTCTTTTCCATAATCCGTACCGAAGCATATTTAGTCCCATAGCATCTGTTTCAGAAAAACCAGAGTACTGATGAACGGATTTAATACCGTCATTAAAAACGCCATCCCAATCTAATAGTAAAGCTTGAACGTACTGTAGTCGCTGTGCTAATAAGTTGCTTTCCGTATTTTGTATATGGTGTAAAGGTTGTAGTTCTGTCATACGGATAGCAAATTTAGAAAATAAACCTAATATAATAATTGTGGGCTGGATTTTAATCTGTTGGGTAGGTATTTTGTGAGCTAATAAATTTTATTTTTTGGGCGTGTCCCTTCGCTGCGCTCGGGTCGGCGTGCTGCGGGCTACGCTATCGCTTCGGTGCTACGCTGCGCTCCGCACTGCTGACACACCCTCCGCATGCCTCACGCAAGCAACAAGTATGCTAACTGCATTTACTTAAACCTTTATCTCGTAAGTTCTTGATAATCAATTGTAATCAAAATAAAAACAAAACTTAACTTTGTAACTAACTGAAAATCAATTGAAAATAAAGTAAAAGGTAACTAATCAAGGTTAAAATGTGGTAAAAAGTCCATGTATTCCAAATTTAACTTTGTATATACTTGAAAATCAATGTAAAACAAAGTAAAGTAACAACATTTGAAACAAGATAAAAAATTTTAATCTTGTAAGCATTTGATAATCAACATCAAGCAAGGTAAAAAAACACAGGTATAAAAACAAAGTAAAACATCCAAAGGCCGCTTGCGTGAGGCATGCGGAGGGCAAGCCGTGAGGCTTGGTGCGAAGCCCCCCTCGCCCACGTTCAAACCCTTGCCCAAGGGGTGGGGCGTAGCACCGTTAGCCCGTAGCACGCCGACCCGAAGCGCCAGCGAAGGGACACGCCCAAAAAACTTTAAAGACCTAACTCTACACTTAACTCAACTATACTTTAAGCGAACTTTTGAGATTAAAAGAGAATTATATATATTTGTATAATGAAAGTTTGCTTCTACTTTACTTTCACAGTGTTAGCTTGTATAACCTCTCTTTGGTCTCAATCTATTTTTTCGTTAAATAATACCATTCCCGTGCAGCACGGTTCCACCCTACTAACTCACCCTTGGATGGGAGGATTAAACGCACCACAATTTTCAGAAATAGACCTCAACAATGACGGTTTTATGGACTTATTTGTATTCGAACGAGCTAATAATAAAATCCATACATATCTTAATAACGGAATTATAGGTACTGTCAGCTACACGTATGCTCCACAATACATCAGCAACTTTCCACAGGCATCGGACTATAACCCAAGCAAATCAGGAACCTGGGCATTACTAAGGGATTACAACTACGACTCAAAACCAGACCTATTTTTAGGGATGCCAGGGTCTGTTTGGGTATTCAAGAACATCTCTACACCTACCAGCATAGAATTTACTTTGTTCAAAAAGCCCCTTAAAGCCACTTACACCTCAGCCACAGCTAATCTGTATGTAGCTCAAAATGATTTACCCGATATCATTGATGTAGATAATGACGGGGACTTAGATGTTATGAGCTGGGATGTTCTTGGAATAGGTATTTACTGGTTTAAGAACAAATCTCAAGAACTGTATGGACATGCAGATAGCTTAGCTTTTGATGCCATTGGTTGCTGGGGTAATATCAGTGAAGATGGTACAGAAACCCCTATGCTCGGATATTTTGGATCAGGTTGTCCCATTTATTTAAGTAAAACAGAACGCATACAACACGCAGGTTCTACTCTAACTTTGATTGACTTTGATAATGACGGCGATAAAGATATTTTAGTGGGGGGTCCAGGAATTCCTACCTTATGGTCTGCTACTAATGGGGGAACAGCAAGTTCCGCCAACTTTGTTAGTTATACACTTAGCTATCCCAGTACTAACCCCTATAATGTGCCTATCTTTCCGGCAGCTTACTATTTAGACGTCAATAACGATAACAAAAAAGATTTAATTGTAGCGACTAACGAAATGGCAATGAATGCTATTACGGACACTAAAAGCAGCATTTGGGTATATCTAAACACAGGTACGAGTAGCGCACCTATTTTTAATACCCTTCCTATTACTGCGTGGCTACAAAGTGATATGATTGATGTAGGTAATAATGCTATCCCTACTTTTTTTGACTACAACGCAGATGGACTAGAAGATATTATTATTGCTAATGAAGGAGAAGTATCCAGCTCAGGTAACTTAATGCTTGGTAATTTGACTTTGTATAAAAACATAGGCACAGCTACATCACCCAGCTATCAAAAAATTACAGATAACTACGCAAATGTAAAAAATGATACTCTACGAGGAATAGCGGCAACCTTCGGAGATATTGACGGAGATGGAGATAAAGATATGGTCATTGGCGACCAAACGGGTAAATTCCACTATTATCAAAATGTTGCAGGAGCAGGTAACCCTGCTGTGTTTGCACCTGTAGTTAAAAATGCTTTTGGTGGAATTGATGTAGGTTCATTTGCTACCCCACTTTTGTATGATATGGATAGTGATGGCAAATTAGACCTTATTGCGGGTAATCAAAATGGTAAAATTTTTTACTACCATAACAAGGGTACTATTACCAGTCCTAATTTTGTATTAGAAGACTCATTTTTTGGCGAGGTGGATGTTAGACGTTACGGATATGGTAGCTCAGCATTTGCTGTACCTTGTATTGTGGATTTGAATAAAAATAATAATTATGACCTTTTAGTAGGTTCGCAGTCAGGTTACTTATATTATTATCCTGATGTGCAAGGTTTAGTAAGCAGCACTTATGTACATACTAAATTCACTTTACAGGACTCTTCTTTTCAAAATATAGAGCATGGTCTACGCTGCGCACCTGCAAAAACAGATTGGAATAACGATGGTTATGATGATATTGCTTTGGGCTTAGTTACAGGGGGATTAAAAATGTATCAAAATAATGGTGTATTAAGCACTGAGTTTTTACAGTTCTTGCCATTTAATAAAATACAGTTCTATCCTAATCCTGCACAAAATCTTATTCATATAGAATTTACGGCTTACCCAATTAAAGAGTATTTCATTCGCATAACGGATATTACGGGTAAGACTCTCAAATCTATATCTGTACAAAATGATGTTAAGCAGTACAGTGTAGATGTAGATGATTTAGAGAATGGGTTATACATAATAGAGTATCAGGGTCAGGTACAGAAGCTTATCATTCAGAGGTAGTGTAGCAGGATTATATTTGTGTAGATTAGTTTAAGTAGTCAAGTTTTGATGTTTTTTTGGCGTGCCCCGAGCAGGGGGGGGGGGACGCCAAAAAAAAAAAATAATATTTATTATTAATATAATTTTGAAAAAAAAAAAAAAAAAATAAATAAGTTG
>JANWVE010000093.1 GCA_025057675.1 Bacteroidia bacterium | reverse complement strand
TTGCCCAGGGGGTGGGCGGGTGGGGCGTAGCACCGTTAGCCCGTAGCACGCCGACCTTGCCCACACAAGCGCAGCGAAACGTGGGCAAGGACACGCCCAAAAATTAACAAAACTAAATTCTTAATATATTTGCCTTGATGTTTTACATGAAAAAACTACTTTGAATGCTTAAGAATGTCTATACAATACCCTCTAATAAGCTAACATACCTTTTTTACAAGTTTTTTTGTTTTTTGGATTGGATATTCTAATTTTGCCAAAAAACCGAAACCTACCATGAATTACAAAGCCATCAGCTTAGTACTGCAAAATATAATGGGCAGCTTCCCTTACTTTCTACCTGAAATTATTTTGAGTGCTTTCTTTTTAATAGCCATCATCGTAGATATAATAATAGGAAAGAAAAACCAAATGATAACTCCCATAGTAGCTTTATTAGGGTTGTTCATTGGTTTTGTGCTATCTGCTATGCAGTACAACCTTTTTCACGACCTGATGCAAAATCAAAAAATAGACGCAGTACCTTTATTTGCAGGAATGCTGACCTTAGACCGAGTAGCCGTTTTTTTTAAGCTGTTATTTGTACTATCAGGTATTCTTGGAATTGCTCTAACACTCAATAGTAGAACCGCAGAGAATGCACGCGGCATGGGCGAATTCTATGCTATTCTCATTGCCGTAGTATTAGGTATGAACTTGATGTCTATGGCTTCTCATTTATTGATGATGTTCATTGCTATTGAGTTAGTTTCTTTGGGTTCTTATGTTTTGGTTACCTACACTCGGACTAATCCAAAATCCGCTGAATCAGGATTAAAATACGTGATATATGGCGGAGTATCATCAGGTTTCATGATTTATGGGATTTCTCTGCTATATGGTTTTACAGGAACTATGGGACTTAATGCACAATTTGTAACAGGATTATCTGAAATTCCCTACACAGCCCT
This sequence comes from Bacteroidia bacterium, assembly GCA_025057675.1. GTDB lineage: Bacteria > Bacteroidota > Bacteroidia > JANWVE01 > JANWVE01 > JANWVE01. The sequence continues at coordinate 9,971 of JANWVE010000093.1, read as the reverse complement.
TACTATTGCTGTTTTAATGGTACTTGCAGGCATCGGCTATAAGATTGCAATGTTCCCATTTCATTTTTGGTCCCCAGATGTGTATGAAGGCGCTCCTACCCCAGTAACTGCTTTCTTAGCTGTTGGTCCAAAAGCAGCAGGCTTTGCTTTACTAATACGGTTTTTAATTGCTTTCACTACATCAGTAAAAGGCGTAATTGTGCCTAGCTTAAATATGGACTGGGTCAGTATTATTGCACTTTTAGCTATGCTCTCTATGACTTTTGGAAATTTCTCTGCTTTATGGCAAAATAATGTAAAACGAATGCTAGCTTACTCATCTATTGCGCATGCAGGCTATATGCTTATGGGGGTGGTGGCTTTATCGGTGTTAGGTATCAGTTCCGTTATGTTTTATCTTACCGTGTATTTAATCATGAATATGGGTGCGTTTATAGTTCTAAGTATGATTACAGAAAAGATAGGTTCAGAGGATATACGAGATTTTAAGGGTTTAGGCTATAAAATGCCTGTGCTTGGAGTGTGCTTAGTGCTTTTCATGGTTTCTTTAACAGGACTTCCTCCCACTGCAGGGTTTGCGGGCAAGTTAATGCTATTCCAAGGTTTATACGAAGCATGGCGGGTCAATCCTTACAGTAATATGACGGATATATTATTTTGGCTAATGGTAGTAGGAGTAGTTAATAGCGTAGTGTCTTTATTTTATTACTTTAAGATACCTTTGTATATGTTCGTTCGCCAAAATGAACAAGCCCCTGAGATGAAAATGTCTGTACTTGGAACTACGTTAGCTGTTATTTTAGCTGTTCCAACATTATTGATTGGTATATCTTTCAATTGGTTAATGGACTTTATTCAGAAAAGTTTTTCATAAGTATCAAATTTAGTACAGTATAGGAATTTGCATTAAGGAAATACATCAAGTAGAGAGAATGGTAAAAACGAAAACATCAACAGCAACAGAAATTCAAGAAAACGTAAACAGCACAGAAGTTTTAATCTCGGTTATTTTAGAAGGGTTACAGGATAAAAAAGGTAAAGAAATTGTTGTAATGGATCTGAGGCATCTACCCACATCTATTACAGATTATTTTATACTTTGCTCAGGTGATTCAGATACGCATATCAAAGCACTGTGCGACTCTGTGGAAGATAAAGTTCATCAAGTTTTACAGGAAAAGCCCTGGCACACAGAGGGCAAGGAGTTTAGAAAGTGGATACTATTAGATTATATTTCTGTTATTGTACACATTTTTTATCCTGAGCAAAGGAGATTCTACGGTTTAGAAGAACTCTGGGGTGACGCGTATTTTACTTACTATGATGACGTACGGTAAAACACACTAATCATGTTATCATGTTATATTAATTCTATTTTCTTTTTACAAAAAATGGGTATGAATTAGTTATTAAATGTTTTTTTGGGCGTGTCCTTGCCCACGTCTCGCTACGCTCGTGTGGGCAAGGTCGGCGTGCTACGGGCTACGCTATCGCTTCGGTGCTGCGCACTGCTGACGCACCCTCCGCATGCCTCACGCAAGAACCTTGGCAGGTCGGCAGGCGCTATTTATTCAAAGTTCTACCCTGTAAGTACCTGAAAATGAACACTAAACAAGGTAAAAATATATTTTTACCTTGTAAATTATTGAAAATCAATTGAAAATAAAGTAAAATTTTGGGAATCAGGGTTAAAGGGTTGCAAAAAGCCCATGTATTCAAGGTTTAACCTTGTATATACTTGAAAATGAATGTAAAACAAGATAAAAAGATCGCAGCTAAAACAAAATAAAAAATTTTCACCTTGTAAGTAGTTGATAATGAGTATTAAACAAGGTAAAGCAAGAGTATATATTAAGAACAAGGTAAAACATCAAAATACAACTTGCGTGAGGGATACGGAGCATGCCGTTAGGCAGTGCGCAGCGTAGCGAAGCACCGAAGCGAAGCGTAGTGCGTAGTAGCCCGACCCGAAGCGCAGCGAAGGGACACGCCCAAAAATCACAATAGCTAGAATGTTTATCTATCTTTTCAAAAAACATTTTATGCCATTTATATTAAACCATCACTCACGTGTTGCAAAACTAATCAGGAATTCTCGTATTTTTGTCTTTTGATGATAAATATTCAGATGGTTGACTTACGTAGTCAATATCACAACATTCAGCAAGAGATAGATAAAGCTATTTTAGACGTAGTAGAGAGTAGTGCTTTTATTAACGGTCCTGCGGTCAAACAATTTGCGGATAACTTGGCAAAATATCTCAATGTAAAGCATGTTATTCCTTGTGCTAATGGGACAGATGCTTTACAAATTGCAATGATGGCACTTGATTTAGAACCTGGGGATGAAGTTATTACACCAAGTTTTTCTTATATTGCGGCTGCTGAAACAATTGCAATTTTACGTCTTAAACCTGTTTTCGTAGACTCCGACCCTAATACCTTTAACATTGATATAGAAAGCTTGAAAAAAGCCATTACCCCTAAAACTAAAGCTATCATTCCCGTGCATTTATTCGGGCAAGTGTGCGACATGCAGCCCATATTAGAAATAGCCAACAATTACGATATACCCGTAATTGAAGATACAGCACAAGCTATTGGTGCAGAATATACCTTTTCTGACGGTACAAAAAAGAAAGCAGGTACTATGGGCACCGTAGGTACAACCTCTTTCTTCCCCTCTAAAAACTTAGGCTGCTATGGTGATGGAGGTGCTATGTTCACAAATGATGACACTCTTGCGGAAAAACTCCGTATGATTGCCAATCATGGGTCCAAAGTACGCTATTATCATGAAATAGTAGGCATGAACAGCCGATTGGACTCTATTCAAGCAGCTATTCTGGATGTCAAATTAAAGTATTTGGATAATTACATTCTTGCCAGAAGACAAGCCGCAGATAAATATGATGCTTTACTTAAAGACATGAACGAGGTCATAACGCCCTACCGAGCTCCTTATGGTTATCATGTGTTTCATCAATACACTCTGCGGTTAAAAAAACAAAATAATCAAGAAGTGCACAAAAAACTCGCTCAAAAAAACATTCCAAGCATGATATACTACCCTGTGGTAGGGCACAAACAAAATATGTTCTCTGCTTATCATGCTATCTATTTGCCCGTAGCGGAGCAGTTGCAAAAAGAAGTACTTTCTCTGCCTATGCACACCGAACTTACAGATATTCAAATTTCTTACATTACTGACCACCTTAAAGAAATTGTGTACAATTCGTAGGCATACGTTGTTTTAGTTGGCTCATTTTTTTACTTTGGGCGTATCCCTCGCTGCGTTGGCGTGCTGCGGGCTACGCTGATCCGAGCGCAGCGAGGGACACGCCTAAAAAATAAAACCTTAGCGTTAAATATTGTATATATCAAAACTAATGAAATTGGATTTTCTTTGTTTTGATTATATTTGCTTTTCTAAATATGTATGAAAATTTGCTCTATCCGCATAAAAAACATCAACTCCTTAAAAGGTGAGCATTACATTGACTTTGAACAAGAACCTTTTCTGACCCACAGCTTATTTGCCATCGTAGGACCTACAGGTGCAGGCAAAACTACTATTTTAGACGCTATTACCTTAGCTTTGTATGGCAAAGTATTTCGCTACGCCAAGGAGGCCCCGCGGGATAGAGTGATTACCTTCGGCGAAAAAGAGGCCCTCGCAGAAGTTATTTTTATCGGCAAAGACCAAGTAAAATACGCCAGCACATGGGCTATACGCATAAGAAAAACAGGTACCATAGACTCACCTAAACGTGAAATTGCCCAACTTACAGGCAATAAAAAAATCCTCGCTAATAAAGAAAAAGACATAGACTCAATCTTGCAAAAAGCTATCGGCTTAGATTATGAACAATTTACACGCTCCATAATTCTGCCACAAGGTAATTTTGCCACTTTTCTTAAAGCTAAACCCAACGAAAAAGCAGAAATTTTAGAATATATCACAGGTACAGAAATATTCAGCAAAATTTCATCAAAAACATATGAAATCTACAAAAGAGAGGAAGAGAAACTCCAAAAATTACAAGAGAAACTCCAACATTTAATCTTACTTTCAGATGAAGAAAGAATTAAAATCGAACAAAAAATACAAAAACTCAATGAAAGTATTGAAAACAAAAGCAAAGAACTGAAAACTCTGCAAGAGCAATCACATCTTCATAAACAAATTCAAGAACAAAACAACCAAATAAATGAAATCAAAAACACTTTGCACACCATAGAAGAGAAATATGCTGAGTATAAAATACCATTCCAAAAGTATAAGTTCTACCTCGATTATACCCATTTGTACGAGCTTTATGACCAAGAACAGATCAATTACAACAAACTGAACCAAAAAAAACAAGACCAAAATAACCTTAAAGAACAGATAGACAATTTACAACCACAAATAGAAGAACTCAATCAAAAAATTTATGATGTGCAACAGCAAATCCAAGATTTAAAGATATTCATTCAGAACAGAAAACCTATTTGGGAAAGAGCACACGAACTACAAAATGAACTTTACATTTGCGATGCTCATCTACAAGAAAAACAAAAACAAATTAACGAGCTGAATAAACAAATTCAAACATTACAACAACAAAAAGAACAATATAATCAAACCCTTAAAAAACTACAAGAAAATGAAAAGAACCTTGTACAGTGGATACAAACTCACGCTGAATACAACATACTCAGCCAAAACGCTAATCTTCTTAAAAATTATTTTGAACAACTCCATAAAAACAGTATAGATAGAGATACAGCTAAGCAGGAACTCCTCCAAAAACAAAACTATCAAATTGAAATAGAAAAAAAAATAAATCAACTTTCACAAGATCAGAAAAGACTCGAAAATGAACAGGAAAGATATAAAAATGAAAAGCAGACCTTGGAAATAGAGTTAAAAAATCTACAACAGGAATTGCCTGAAACACCTCCTAATAATGCCGACTTACTGATTGTACAACAATTAGAAAGGAACGCTTCCCTTTATTTGAAAACCCGAGAAAACATTCAAAAATTAGAAAAGAAAAAGGAACGACTACAGAAAACCCTTTATGAAGAACAAAATGAACTCAATGATTGTAAGCAAACTATAAAAGAATACGAAATATCCATAGAAAAAACTAAAAAACAAATAGAACTACAGAAAGATATAGACGAACTAACGCCTCTTAGGGCAAAACTCAAAAAAGGTGAACCCTGCCCGCTTTGTGGATCTACTCAACATCCTTACGCACACCATTTGCCTACCACACTCTCTCAACTAAAAAACCAATTGGAACATTTTGAAGAACTTTACTCCGAAAGTATTGAGCAAAGTAGAATGCTTTCTCAAAATATAGAAAATAATCAAGCTAAACTAGATGCCAATCAAAATCAAATTGAAGAGAACCAAAAACAACTTATAGAATATGAACAAGAGTTTTTATCTATTCAAAATAAAGTTAATTTATCCTACTCTATTGAAGAAGTTCCAGCTATACAAGCCTATAAACAAAGTTTAGAAGATAAAATTAAGTATTATGCCGCCTTACAAAAGGACATCCAAGATAAAGACAAAGCGCTTAGGAAATTGTTCGCTGACCTTGAACTAAACACAACCAAACTTCAAAAAGTTAGAGAAGATTTGCATACTTGTACCGTCGAAAAAAAAACCTGCCAGGTGCAAATAAAAAATTTACAAGATAAAATTGAGGAGTTAGGGTCTGACATTCAGCGCGTGCAAAATGATATACATATCCTTTATCCTGACTACAATACAAATACTACGCTTCAAGAAATTGAAAACCATATACAGGATTATCTGCAAAAAACTAATGAATTGCAAAACACTACGCAAGATATAAAACTTAAACAAAAGGATATTGAAAACTTAAATAGCCGAATAAAAGATGCAGAGTCAAATAAAGCAAAATGTGATATTGAGCAAACTGAAATTCAAACTAAAATTAACAATATTCAAAACCAGTTACATGACCTAACCCCTAACATATCCGCAGAGGAGGAAGAAAAGCAGACTCAAGAAACGCTCTCTCAGCTTAATCAGAACAAAGAAAATTTACAAAATGAGCTTGAAAGCCTCAAAGTACAGATATATCAGATTACAGGAAAGCAGCATGAAGTAGAAAAAAATATACAAGCCATAGAACAAGAACTACAAAATATCAAATCAAAAATTGATACCACCCAGCAAGAGTACCAAATACCAACAGAAGTGTTCAGGAATAGCTATCTCCCTCCCCAAGAAAGAAAAAAAATTCAACCTGATTATGAAAACTTTAACATGCAAGTAACACAAAATAAAAACCTTATATGCAAAATACAACGATATAAAGCCCAGTTAGAAAGTAAATTATTGCCTAACTTAACTTTGGAAACGCTCACTCATCTCATCGAGGAAGCACAAAAAGATATACAAGATTATCAACAGCAAATTGGTAGATACGTAGAGCAGCTAGAACAGGATGCTAAAACCAAAAGACAACAAGCAGATATATGCACTCAAATAGAACAGCAGAGAGTTACCTTTAAGCGATGGGAGAATCTAAATGAACTTATCGGTAGCCGAGAAGGTGATAAGTTTAGAAAATTTGCACAAGGTCTAAACTTGGCAAAATTAGCTTTTTTAGCTAATCAACATCTTAAAACGCTTAACCCAAGATACGCTTTACGTAAAAAACAAGGTGAGGATTTAGATTTAGAAATTATAGACGCATATCAAGCTAATGAGTGTCGTGAAATTACTTCTTTATCAGGAGGAGAGACATTTTTAGTGAGTTTAGCTTTGGCGTTGGGGTTATCACAAATGATTGGAAAGGATGCAGAACTACGTTCTTTATTTATTGATGAGGGTTTTGGTACTTTAGACCCTGAAACACTAGATACTGCGATGACTGCCTTAGAAAATTTACAAATGACAGGTAAAATGATTGGCATTATCTCTCATGTAGAGTCTCTCAAAGAACGCATTCATGCAAAAATTATTGTAGAAAAGGCAAGCGATGGTACAAGTAAAACTCTACTTTATCCATCATGATAGTAGGGACTATGTTAACCTTGATTTCTGACGCATGTTTATGATATTTTTTTGGGCGTGTCCCTTCGCTGCGCTCGGGTCGGCGTGCTACGGGCTGCGCTTTGCTTCGGTGCTTCGCTAACGCTACGCACCGTGCTGACGCACGCCCTCCGCATGCCTCACGCAAGAATCTTGGAAGGTTGGCAGGTACTATTTATTCAAACTTTTACCCTGTAAGTAACTGAAAATGAACACTAAACAAGATAAAAATATATTTTTGACCTTGTAAATTATTGAAAATCAATTCAAAATAAAGTAAAATTTTGGGAATCAGGGTTAAAGGGTTGCAAAAAGTTTATGTATTCAAGGTTTAACCTTGTACATACTTGAAAATGAATACAAAACAAGATAAAACAACAACCTCTCAAACAAGGTAAAGAAATTTAACTTTGTAATTGTTTGATAATCAAACTTAAACAAGGTAAAGCAAAAGTACATGTAAAATAAGGTAAAACATCCAAATATAGCTTGCGTGAGGGATACGGAGCATGCCGTTAGGCAGTGCGCAGCGCAGCGTAGCACCGAGCGTGAGCGTAGTGCGCAGTAGCCCGACCCGAAGCGCAGCGAGGGACACGCCCAAAAAAGTAAAATTATTTTTTAGACTTAATATAAGTATTTATTTTTATCTTGTTTTGTGTTTATTTTCAATTACTTGAAAGGTTAAGCTTTGTGAGATACGTGCAAATTAGAGCAAAATGACCTTACTCATGCAAGGCGCATTAAAGCATGAACAAGGTCATTCTGAATTAAAATTTAGTTTTTATGCATTCTACCTCTTTTTATAGGTCATCTTTGGCATTTGAAGGGGGTGCTTTGACACCTACTAAAAGGCTACTGAATTCTTTTGCTTTCCATATACCTTTATCATTTTTAGCCATCGTAATAGGTCTTGGGGTATCTGCGCCAGAGCATCTTACAAATACTTTTACTGTGTTATTATCTATATTGCTATATTGATTTCTTTCACATTCTACTACAAAAGGTGGTTTCGCAGCATAACCATTTTGACTAGAAGTACCCTTAAAGTAGGAATTAGCTAAATAATTATTCTTAGTAAGCTGTGTTTTGACAGTCCACATGTCTGATTTAGCTATAGTGTAACCTTTGTAGCTTTGCTCTCCCTGGCTTTCCTCTAATCGGCTTTGGTCTATACTAACAATCAGGTAAGAAATGTTTTGGTCAGGATTAGCTTGGTATTTACGCATAGCTAATACAAACATAGCGGCACCTCCCTCGGGAGTTGTAGCTATCTCATCTCTCATTTTAACAAACTCATCAATAGTAGAAGGTTCGTTGTCTATTTTTATTTTTTTCACTGGATTTACAGGTATTTTTACAGACGGTAGATTTTGAGACACAAGAATATTGCAATTGTAGAGTCCAAGAACAAGGACAACTGAAATACAAATAAGCTTTTTCATGTCCAATTTTACGAACTAATGCATAATTTTCTTATACTTTTGGGTATAATTGAACATATAATACGTTTAGGTATGATAGGAGAAAGTGAATAGAAAGTAAATAATTTGATAACCGAAGTTAAAAGCTTATTTGTTTGGAAGTTCAAAAATCAACCTAGCTTCTCAGCCATTATCCGAGTCTTGGCTACAATCAGAGGTATGCCTAAAAATCTCATGAAAAGACTGGTAGAAGGCTGTATCTTTCTATATTCTGTATAATGAAATTAAAGCACTTTAAAGTTTCATTCTATTCGCTTTTGCCTTCGGATATAGCAATGCGCATATCTGTATCCGCTTGTATGTTTTTCATTCTGTAATAATCCATAATACCTAAGTTGCCTTTACGGAAGGCTTCTGCCATAGCAATCGGTAATTGTGCTTCAGCTTCTATTACTTTAGCGCGCATTTCTTGTGCCATAGCCAGCATTTCATGTTCTTTGGCAATAGCCATAGCTCTGCGTTCTTCTGCTTTGGCACGAGCAATTTTGAGGTCAGCTTCAGCGCGTTCTGCTTGCAATTTAGCACCAATATTCTCACCTACATCAATATCCGCAATATCAATAGAAAGAATTTCGTAAGCAGTACCTGCATCTAAACTTTTACCTAAGACCGTCTTAGATATACTATCGGGATTTTCAAGCACTTGCTCATGAGATTCTGCAGAACCAATAGTGGTAACAATTCCTTCACCTACACGTGCAATGATAGTTTCCTCGCCTGCACCTCCCACCAAACGATTGATGTTTGCTCTTACTGTTACTTTACATTTGACTACTACCTGTATCCCATTTTTAGCAATAGCCGCCACAGGCGGAACACTAATTACCTTTGGATTAACAGACACTTGTACCGCTTCAAATACATTTCTACCTGCTAGATCGATAGCCGTAGCTTGATCAAAGTCCAGCTTGATATGAGCTTTCTCAGCGGAAATTAAAGCATTTACTACTGTTTGTACGTTACCCCCTGCCATGTAATGTGCCTCTAATTGTGAAATTTCTACGTCAATGCCTGCTTTTTGAGCAGTAATCAAAGGTTTAATGATATTAGCAGGGGGGACTTTTCTCAATCGCATACCAATTAACCGACCGATACCTACACGTACCCCCGAAAATATCGCAGTAATCCACAAACCGACGGGTACAAAATAAGTAAAAATGGACAAACCAATGATAATCGCGAATATAATTGCGATAGCTAAAGGAACAGATGAGTTCATATTTATGAAATATAGAATTACAAACGTAAAAATATAGTTTTTTTTTCAATCGTACAATTTTATCTACAATTCTATAACAAAAAAACTACTACTGTATAAATTAGTATAGCAACAAAATTTATGTTAAGTCTAAAAAATAATTTTACTTTTTTGGGCGTGTCCCTCGCTGGCGCTCGGGTCGGTGCATTCCGCACTACGCTTCGCT
>JANWVE010000092.1 GCA_025057675.1 Bacteroidia bacterium | reverse complement strand
TTCTTAAAAAACTTTCTATCAGTGTTAAAAAAATCTGTATGTTTGCCTTACTTAATGTCCCTTTCAACAGTGAAAAGGGACTTATATTTTTTTCATACTGTACAAAAGTACAGTTTTTTGTATATGAAAAATGTCACTCATATTGAAATAGCGGAAGAGAAGATATTTTTCTATTCCTCATTTTCAAACAATTATACTCTCAAATCATAACCTACATTAAAATATCAACCATATTGCGGGCGGCAAAGATTTTTTATTTGACATCTTATTTTTTTTGTGTACTTTTGCAGTCCATTTATTAGAGTTAAGAAAAACATGGCTGTTAAAATCAGATTAAGAAGGCAAGGCAGAAAGAAAAAGGCTTACTATCACATTGTTGTGGCAGATTCTCGCGCGCCAAGAGATGGCAAGTTCATTGAACAGATTGGTTCTTACAACCCTACTACCGTGCCTGCAACGATTCACTTAGATGAAGCACGCGCTCTACACTGGTTAAAGCAAGGAGCAATCCCAACTGACACTGTTCGCAGAATATTATCTTACAAAGGAGTACTACTCAGAATGCACTTGTACCGTTGGGGTAAGAGCGACGCTGAGATCGAAGCAGAGTACCAAAAATGGGTAGCGGCTAAACAAGCAAAAATTGACGCCCAAATTCAAAGCGTAAAAGCTAAAAAAGAAGAGAAAAGAACACTTCGCTTAAATCAGGAAAAAACACAACGATCTGAAAAAGAAGCAAAAATACAAGCTAAATATCAAACCGAAACAACTACTCAAACTGAAAACACAGAAAACCAAGAAAATACCTCTCCCACTGAATAATGGAAGGTTATTATCTACTTGGCTATGTTACGCGTCCCCACGGAGTGAAAGGCGCGTTAAAACTTAAAGTAGAAACAGACTTTCCTGAAAAGTACCATCGGCTCAAACACCTCACCCTTAAACTTAATGATAAAACACAAAAATTTAATGTACAAAAACTGTCCTATACTCCCCCCGATGAGATGATTATCACACTTACACAAATTTCAGATAGAAATACAGCCGAAGAATGGAGAAACGCAGAAGTGTGGATTAGCATAGATTTTTTACCAAAGTTACAGGGAAAGAGCTTTTATTTTCACGAAGTCATAGGTTTTGAAGTAAGAGACAAACACTTAGGGAGCATAGGTCACATAGAACTTTTTTATGAAACCGCAGCACACCCTGTCATCGCTGTTAATCATCAAGGCAAAGAAGTTTTGATACCTGCTGTAGACGAGTTTATTGTAGAACTTAACCGCGATGAACACTATATGATAGTATCTCTACCTGAAAATTGGTTAGAGATATACAAGGATTAAATAAGGATTTTGGGTTAATGCGCACGTATTAACCCAATTTTTTTATTTTTGTACTATGCTTCAAATTATCGGAAAAGTAATTATGGCAATAGGCTTTGGTGTATGCGGTATTGGTCTGATTGACAGTCTGTTTTTCTACAACGACAAGAACTTGCTACCCTATCTAGGAATAGGACTATTGATTTTTATGATAGGTAACATTATAGCTAAAAAAGGAACTAAATGATAAATCCAATCTGCTTGGGCTTAACAAAAAAACACACGATAGTGATTAAATTAAGTCTAAAAAATAGTTTCACTTTTGGGCGTGTCCCTCGCTGCGCTCGGGTCGGGCTACTGCGCACTACGCTGACGCTCGGTGCTACGCTAGCACTCCGCACTGCCTAACGGCATGCTTCGTATCCCTCACGCAGCTGTATTTAGATGTTTTGCCTGCTTTACATACGTATCTTTGTTTTACCTTGTTTGATATTCATTTTCAAACACTTACAAGGTTAAGCCTTGAATACATAAATTTATCATAACACCTTAATCTTGATTAAATAAGCTTTACCTTATTTTTATTCATTTTCAATTATTTACAAAGTTAAAATGTATTTTTTTACTTTTTTTATGTTCATTTTCAGATACTTACAAGATTACACTTTGTATAAGTGGAGTTAGCCTACTTGCCACTTGCGTGAGGCATGCGAAGGGCGTGCGTCAGCACGGTGCAAAGCCCTCGCAAACTCTCTCACCGTTGCCCAGAGGGTGGGCGGGTGGGGCGCAGCACCGTTAGCCCGTAGCACGCCGACCCGAGCGCAGCGAGGGACACGCCCAACTAACTCGTTAAAGGAATATGTAAAAGATATTTGGTTCTAAAAAACTCCTCTTTTGAATAATGCGCCAGAACATACACCGTAACAGGTAAGCCCAGTTTCTCAACCTCCTGCTGAATTTTACCACCCTTCAAATACAGTATGCCATTTTTTAACACATGCCTAGATTTTGATTTTACTTTATTACATACCCACTTGTAAAATTCAGGTAATTGTGTAACTGCCCTACTTACAATAAAGTCAAACTCGCCTTTCATATCTTCGGCGCGTATTACCTGTGTTTTTACATTCTGTAAGCCAATAGTTCCTATAATATCCTCAACTACGTTTATCTTCTTTGCCACAGAGTCTATCAAAGTAAAATGACAGTTTGGAAAGAGAATAGCCAAAGGTATACCTGGAAAACCTCCGCCAGTACCTACATCAAGTATGTGCGTACCGGGTAGAAACGAAATTATTTTGGCTATTATTACACTATGTAAAATATGGCGCACCCAAAGATGTGAAACATCTTTACGCGAAACAAGGTTAATTTTCTCGTTCCAGTACAAAATAGATTGATATAACTGCTCAAACTGCTGTATTTGTAGATCCGTGAGATTAAAATAATCTTTGATAAACATGATAACATTTTATTTAGATAGCACTTTTATACTAATATCCGCTGCTTTTTGTAATGCTACTTCTGTACTTTTATCTAAGACAGTAACATGACCCATTTTTCGCATATATCGAGTTTGAGATTTATTGTAAAGATGTACATACACACCCTGCATTTGTAGTGCCTCCTCAATACCTTCATAATATGGAGTACCCTCATATCCTCTCTCACCTAAGAGGTTAATCATTACCGCAGGTTGAATAAGATCAACACTACCCAAAGGTAAATCCAGTATTACTCTTAAAAGCTGTTCGTATTGAGAAGTATAACAAGATTCAATAGTATGATGTCCTGAGTTATGGGGACGTGGAGCTATTTCATTAACTAACAGTGCATCATGTTCAGTAACGAACATTTCCACAGCAAAAATGCCAATACCATTGAAACAGTCTATTACTTTGGAGGCTAATAACTGTGCTCGTTTACTTATACTATCATTTACACGGGCGGGGCAAATCAGATATTTTAATATGTTTGCTTGTTCATCAAAAACCATTTCCACAACAGGGTAGGTAACACTCTCCCCTCTTCTATTCCGAGCCACTACCACAGAGATTTCGTGCTTGCGGGGTATATACTTTTCTATAATGCAAGGTGCGTTAAAGGTTTCTTTAACATTATCTTTATCGCAAATGAGTACTCCTTTACCATCGTAACCGCCCTCATGCAGTTTGGCTACAAATTTGTCTGTACCTAATATTTGAGCGGCATCTACCCACTCATGAGGTTTATCTACTGATACAAAAGGAGCTGTGGGTAAAACGTGCTTTTGAAAAAATTGCTTCTGCCTGTGTTTATTTTGTATAATGTAGAGTGTTTCAGGAGAGGGAATACATTCTATCTTACCCGTATGGGTTAATTCTATTACGGCTTCTACGTCAAAATGTTCTGTTTCAAAAGTTAAAATATCAGAACACTCTGCGAGTGCTTGTATAGCAGTTTTATCATACAAACTACCTTTGATGTGTTTAGAAGCAAATGGGCTTGCACTACATCCCTCGGCATCTAAAATGTTGCAAGGTATATTCAAAGGTATAGCAGCTTCAATGAGCATTAAAGCGAGTTGTCCCCCTCCTATAATTCCAATTTTTTTTCTTTTCATGAGTGCAAAATTGCACAAAGTAGCCTAAAAAACCCAATAAAAAAACCACCTTGTCAAAGGTGGCTCTTATTTTGTTTGATACTAATTTATTGTAACTATTGTACTTGAACTTTGTAAATGTAAATATCGTCTTCCTCTCTCACTCGTACCATGTACAATCCTTTACTATACCGTGATACATCAATGTTACGGTGGTATAATCCTGTAAAATGAATAGGCTCATCAACATATATGATTTGACCTAGCGCATTGTATATTTCTACTTTGAAATTTTTTCCATTTTGCACGTTATATATTAATTGGAAGATACCAGTATTTGGGTTAGGTATTACTGAAATTTGAGCGTTGTTTAGGTCAGGTTGAGGAACGAGATTAGTTACAGGGGTACAGCCCATAGAAGTGATTAGAGATGCCCGAGGTCCTGCTATTGCAGCTTGCATACGTGTTCTTTGCCCAGCAGTGAACATATACATACAGGCGTCATTAGAATAATCCATATAGTTCATAAACATTACTCCGGGACTGCTAGGCTGACAGGCATCTGTCTTCGGAAAGGTGGGGCATCCGCTACTTGATACATCTTGTAGAGGTGTATCAGACACTAAATCGTCAGGGGAGCATCCCGAGTAATCCCCCCAAATGTGCCGCAAGTTAAAATAATGTCCAACTTCGTGAGTACCTGTTCTACCTTTGTTGTATGGTGAGAGCGCGCCTGTTATACCTGTATACCGATAGTCTATTACTACACCATCTGTGGCTACCGGCCCACCAGGGAGTTGTGCGTAGCCTAGTATTCCTCCTGATAATCTGCATATCCATATATTAAGATACTCAGAGGTATTCCAGGCACTCTTGCCACCTGTGGCAGTAAACTTTACATCATCAGCATATATATCAAACGAGGTTTTTGTTGTAGAGGTGCGCGTGATGCCTGTTGTAGGGTTACCGCTAGGGTCGCGCTGTGCAAGGCAAAAACGAATTTGGGTATCTACATGCAAAGGTTTCCATACAGCAGGAACTAAATTAGTATCCGAATTTAGCTTTGCAAAATCTTTATTTAAAACATCTAACTGCTCCATTATGCGAGAGTCAGGAATGTTTTCAGACGCAAGCCTATACACTACATGGAATACTACAGGAATAGTAACAATAGTGCTTGTTTTAGCGTTAGCATGGTTTTGAATGTATTCTTGGGTAAAGCGTTCAATATTCTCAATATTATACTTATAGTTTGGGTCTGTCTTGAGTAAGTGGTCATGATGTAACATCGTACCACAGTTTCTACCTTTGATATGTAGACCTAGTTCCTCATGGTCTGAGTCGCCTGAGTGGGTTAGTCCCTGCTGAGCAAAGGATAGAATACCTGAAAGCAGCAAGTAAAACAGTAATAATGATTTCCAATTCATAAACAAACTTAATTTGAACACAAATTTACAGAATAGTTCCAAAAAAACAAATTGAAATTGAGTTTTTGAATACTTCTCGGATGATAAATCCACTAAAAAAATAGTTGATATATTCAATTTTTTATACGAAATTTGCATACCCTATGCAATTGGTAAAAGCTTGTTGTGCTATTGTGATGTTTTATATATTCTCTGCCCATGCAGACGATATACTCGGAGAGTGGAACGTACAGAAAGATATTAAAAACTTCTCACCTTACCAATACGAAAATGCTAAAAGCTGGACTAGTAAGCAAATTGCTACCATGTTAGAAAACAACACTACATGGTCGCAGCTATTTTTTTTATCTTATGGTGCAAGGCATAGATACAACTCAGGAGATACGAGCATTATCAAAGAGTTAATACAACTTGTTCAAAAAAATAGGGTAATTCCAATGACAGAAACTTACAAGCTGATTATATGGGAACGAATTGCTAACGGAGATATGGTTTTTGAGGGAAGAGGCATTATTGTAGATGATGACCTATTCAATGTAGCAGGTAAAGCAAACTGGATTCTGCGTTACATATATGGTGTTCGGTTTGGATTAGTTAAAATAAATTCAACGCAGTTTGCTTTGGATGAGTTAGCTCGAAGATGGACAGAACTGTACAAAGGTAAAAGTGCAGGTGCTGTACCTGAAGAAATTCACAACTCAAAAACTCTTGCTTGCTTAAAGGACACTCTTGTGCTTAAAACCCTTATCGGGACGCTTAATCCTTCCGAAAAAAAAACACAGTATATCAATACATGTCTTGAACAGTTCAAGATCAAATCCGTACCTAAAGACCCTCTTGTTTCGGGCTATTACTGCAATCCTGACAATTACACAATAGAATACCTCAATAAAATTATTGAACTCAAATCTCCTCTCAAAACCCCTGATGCCTGGAAACGCTGGTATGAAGCTAATAAATCTAAAATTGTATATGATGAAAAAAAGAAAAAATTTGTCATTCCAAAGTCTAATCCTAAAAAAGCTTCTACCTCAACCACAAAATAGATACTATTTTTTTGAGATAGATGTGTTCTGGGTGTGCTCCTTACTACGCTCGGTATACCCAAGGTAAAATCTAAACCCTCTCATCACTTGATAATCTACTTTTTAATCTGTAAGTTCATCAACGAGTTTTTTTAACTCATCAACAGATAACCAATGAGTATTTTTTTCTGAACAATATACCTCCTTTTCAGTGAGCAATCTACCATTATACTTAGAAAGATATGCTTGCTTTTGCCCCATTTTATAATGGGGCAAGGTGATAAAATACTTGTCTGTTTCAATGGTATGAAGTGCATCAGATGCAGTAAGCATCTCCTCGTGGATTTTTTCACCAGGGCGTAGTCCTATCACTTCATATTTACAATCAGGACAAATGGCTTTAGCTAAATCCAAAACCCTGAATGAAGGTATCTTAGGAATAAATATCTCTCCTCCTTGTGCGTGTTTTAACGCAAAAAGAACTAAATTCATAGCATCTTGTGCCGTAATCGCAAACCGAGTAGCGTCCAAATGCGTGATAGGAATAGGCTTATTCTGATTTTTTTTACTCAAAAAATGAGGGATAACCGATGCATGCGAACCCATTACGTTACCATATCTTACTACGAAGGTAGTAGGTTTATTTAGCTCATTACTGCGATTGACGTCAATAAATAGCTTATCTGCACACAATTTTGAGGCGCCATACACACTGATGGGTGCCACCGCTTTGTCTGTTGAGATGGCTACTAATTTTTGTACGCCTTGTGCAATAGCCGCTGTGATTACATTCTGGGAACCTATGATATTCGTTTTTATACACTCTGACGGATTGACTTCTGCGGTAGAAACTTGTTTCAAAGCCGCGGCATGGATGATGATATCCACCCCTTCACAGATATGTAACAAATGGTCAGCATCTCGTACATCGCCTAATACGTATTCCAAGAATGGATATTCTTGTACAGGAAATTCCTGTTCCATTTCGTACTGCTTGAGTTCATTGCGAGAATAAATGATTACTTTCTTTACCCCAAGATACTGTTTTGTGAGTAAAGAAACGAATTTTCGCCCAAAATAGCCTGTTCCGCCTGTGATGAGAACGGTTTTATGATTGAGCTCTGACCACATCATTAAAAGTGCATACAAAATACATGATTTTTATTACAAAAAACAAATTCTACTTTACACTGTACTGTTGATGATTGTCGTAGATTAGGTATAACTATTTTACGAATGAGATTTATTTTTGGGCGTGTCCCTCGCTGCGCTCGGGTCGGGCTACTCCGCACTACGCTAACGCTTCGGTGCTACGCTATCGCTCCGCACTGCCTGACGGCATGCTCCGTATCCCTCACGCAAGCTGTTTTTGGATGTTTTACCTTGTTTTTATACATATTCTTGCTTTACCTTGTTGGATATTGATTATCAAATATTTACAAGATTAAAATTTTTTTACTTTGTTTTAATTAGATTGATTTTATCTTCTTTTACATTGATTTTCAGGTATGTACAAGGTTAAATCTTGAATATATCAACTTTACAACACCCCTATAACCCTGATTAAATAAGCTTTACCTTGTTTTTCATTCATTTTCAAATATTTACAATATCAATGTTCATTTTCAAATACTTACAAGATAAAAGTTTGAATAAATAGATGCTGCATACCTGCTAAGGTTCTTGCGTGAGGCATGCGAAGGGCAAGCCGTTAGGCTTGGTGCGAAGCCCCCACATACGCCTTTAACTCCATAACCAGGGGGTGGGCGCAGCACCGTTAGCCCGCAGCACGCCGACCTTGCCCACACGAGCGCAGCGAGCCGTGGGCAAGGACACGCCCAAAAAATATCTAAATTAAAAACCTAATTTCGTACTCAACTATACAAATATTCCTCAAAATACCGTTAATGGATATATTTTTGCCAATAAAAACCTTCTTTCTTATGTCCGTAAAAAAATACCTACATGTGGGGATACTTCTTTTTTTGATATTAGAATGTGCATGTTCCTCTTCAAAAAGAATAGAAAAACGTGTTTTTAGATACAATCAAGCAGAAGGTTTGACTACCCTTGACCCCGCCTATGCTAAAAATATGGCAATTATTTGGGCAACTCGCCAAATATTTGATGGATTAGTACAGCTAGATAATAATCTTAATATCCAACCTAATTTAGCGTATCGCTGGCAAATAGATAGCTCACTTACTGTGTACACTTTCTACCTCAAAAAAAGTGTCTATTTTCATAAACACCCTCTGTTTGGAAAAGACTCGACACGGACACCCACCGCCCACGACGTAAAATATAGCTTCACACGCATCGTAGATACAAAAACTGCGTCCTCAGGCGCATGGATCTTTAATAATAAAGTAAAAGGAATACAAGAGTTCCAAGCAGGAAAAACTAATGAAATATCAGGTTTTAAGGTAGTTAATGATAGCATTTTTCAAATTCATTTAATTCAACCCTATCCACCTTTTTTATACTTACTGACTATGCCCTATGCGTACATAGTTCCGCGAGAAATAGTAGAACATTACGGAAAAGAATTTCGGAAACACCCTATCGGGACAGGGGCTTTCATGTTCAAATTCTGGAAAGAAGGAGTACGCTTGGTATTACATAAAAATCCACAATACCACGAAAAGGATATTCAAGGAACACAACTCCCCTACTTAGATGCCATTGAAATAAACTTTATTCGCAACAAAATGAGCGAATTTTTAGCCTTCAAACAAGGTAAAATAGATTTTATCTCAGGCATAGATGAGAGTTTCAGACACGAAGTTATGGATAAACAAGGAAATTTTTTACCTGATTTTGTATCACAATTTAAGGTTGAAAAATCACCTTATTTGAATACTGAATACATAGGAATACACTATGACACTAATACATACAGCCAATCCTTGCGAATAGCCCTGAGTATGAGTATAGACAGAAACAATATAGTCAAGTACCTTAGAAAAGGAATCGGCAGGGCAGCAACAGGATTTATTCCTAAGGGGATACCTCACTTTGAATACACAGGACACGAGCATTACACCTATAATTTTACCAAAGCAAAAACAATTCTTAATCGCCTTCCTCAGAAACCCAAAGAAATCGTATTGTATACAAACAAAAGCTACGGAGAGTTAGCTGAATATGTACAACGTCAATGGCAGCAGTTGGGACTTTCGGTAAAAATTATGCTCAATGATTTTGCTACGCACCAAGAGATGGTATATTCAGGTAAAGCCGCTATTTTTAGAGCTTCTTGGATAGGAGATTATCCTGATGCAGAGAATTATATGGCTTTATTTTATTCTAAATACCATGCACCTGCAGGACCTAATACCACCCGCTTCGTCAATCCTACTTTTGACCGCTATTTTGACTCTGCCCTTACCACACAAGATATGACTAAAAGAGCCTTACTTTATACAAAAATGGAGGATATTTTAGCAGAACACTTACCCGTTGTACCTATTTATTTTGATGAAGTAGTGCGGGTCATGCACCAAAACATTGAAGGATTAGAGAACAATCCCATGAATTTGTTAGTATTAAAAACAGTGAAGAAAAAGTGAGTAAATTTATTTTAGAGGTTTGGGGAGTATTACCCACCCGCCCACCCATTAAAGCAAGGGGGTTGATAGTGTTTTTATATCATTTCTTTTGCATTGTAAGCGTTTTCGGGCAAGTAAATACATTTTATTACTTATCGGGTCATGTAAGATTGGGTATGCCTATCAATCGCTTAGGGGTAGTAGCAGGGGTAGGAATAGCTTATCAGCATATACAAGTACAGACACAGGTGAGAATGCACTATGCTTTTACACATTGGGTACAAACTAAACGAACACCTGAATTACAATACAGTTTAGGAGGACTTTTAACTTGGGGTAGTCCGAATATGCTTTTTATACATGAACTTATGTATCAAAATTTTACGCCCTACGTACATGCTGTAGGTTATACCCATCATTGGTACGTAGATAGAGTAAAAACCTCACAACGTACAGGAAGCATAAGTTTACAAATTCATAAATGCTTTTTTTTAATGGAAAATGATGTATTTGCTGGGCAGGGTAGAGATGATTTTAGGACGGGAGCTTTCAAACTCATTTATCAAGTTAATTCTTTGCATGCGGTAGGATTAAGCAGTATTTTATGGACAGGCATGTCGCAGGGTGGGATACGTGTAGATAGTAGTATATATCCTGCCAGGTTTGGATACAAGGATTTGTCTAATACCTTGTATGGCAGGCAATCCAGAGGAATTTTATCAGTACAGTACAGTTATTTTTATCCTTTTTTAGGTATTCTGCAAGGGGAAGCAGGTATAGATGCAGAACCTATACGCCATTTATTTCAAAATAAGCTAATTCATGACATGCCTTTTTTACCTAAGGATTGGAACAGGGCTAAGAATCCGCATTATCCGATGTTAGATGAGGAAGGAAAGCCATACATAGATCCTTCTAGGCAGCGTATTCGTAAGGCTAGACCTTATTTTCAGGTCTCTGTGGCACCGAGTAGTTTCTATTAAGATTAGATTGAGCAGGTGATTGATATTTTTTATTTTTTTGGGCGTGTCCCTCGCTTTCGCTCGGGTCGGTGCATTCCGCACTACGCTAACGCTTCGGTGCTACACTTCGT
>JANWVE010000091.1 GCA_025057675.1 Bacteroidia bacterium | reverse complement strand
GCCCACGCTCTTAACCCTACAACCAGGGGGTGGGCGGGTGGGGCGCAGCACCGTCAGCCCGTAGCACGCCGACCTTGCCCGCATGAGCGCAGCGAAACGCGGGCAAGGACACGCCCAAAAAACATAAACTTATTACAAAAACTCAAATTTTAACCTTTTATTCGCACCTCAAAACAAATATTTGGTATTTTTGTGAATCTTGTAAGTCTTATGCTACCAGAAAATAACGACAACACCATAAAAAAAAGCCATTTTATGAAACACTGGACCGAAATTAAAGTAGTAGATACATGGCAAGTGTTCAAAATTATAGCGGAATTTGTAGAAGGTTTTGAAAAAATGTCAAAGATAGGTCCTTGTGTGTCCATTTTTGGGTCAGCGAGAGTAAAGCCTGGTACAAAATACTATGAATTAGCTACCCTCATAGCCCGATTACTAAGTGAAAAAGGCTACGGCATCATCACAGGCGGAGGTCCTGGCATCATGGAAGCCGCTAACAAGGGAGCTTATGAAGCCAAAGGTACCTCCGTCGGACTTAATATTGAACTACCTTTCGAACAACATTCTAACCCGTACGTGGATAGAGATAAATCTATCAACTTTGATTATTTCTTTGTGCGCAAAGTGATGTTTGTCAAATATGCACAAGGGTTTATTGCTTTACCTGGTGGCTTCGGCACTCTGGACGAACTCTTTGAGTCTCTTACCTTAATTCAAACCCTTAAAATAGATAGATTTCCGATTGTGTTAGTTGGTTCAGAATTCTGGGCGCCAATGGTAGAATGGCTAGAAAAAACATTATTAGAACAATTTCACCACATTAGTCCCGAAGACCTACACTTATTCAAGGTAATAGATGACCCCTATGAGGTCGTAGACCACATAGATGATTTCTACAAAAAGCAAATCCTTAAACCTAACTTTTAACCCAGTGCCGTACATGCTCTACTAAACCCGATATGGGCTTACGCATGATTTTATCTACTTTCATACCATTTTTAAGTAAAACTGCTTTCCATTCTTGTTCAAAAATATGAGCAATAGAACCTACACAGCGTATTTTTAAGCGTTGAAAACACTGATTAGCCAATGGTAACAAAGTCTGTTCGCAAAAAGATTGAAAACTTCTGCGAACAATATCTTGTATGGCTTCATTTTCTCTGTACATAGCTATAAAATGAGTTAATTGGGCTAAAAAACGGTTAGGGTACTTTTGTTGATATAAAAAATGAAGTATATCATTAGTTTTTATTTGTATTTGTTCGTAGAGTGCATTTTCTATTTGGCGGGGGAGTTGTTTTTGTGCATATTGTGCGATAAGCATTTTTCCTAAATGAGTACCGCTACCCTCATCGCCAAGAAGATAGCCCAGTCCTCCCATAGTTTTAGGTATTCTCTCGCCGTCATAAAAGCCTGCAATAGAACCTGTGCCCAAAATACAAATAATCCCTGACTCACATAATCCATACACTGCTCTGGCTGCTCCTAAAAGGTCATGTTCTATGCTCAACTGTGAGTGCGGAAATACTTTCTCAAAAACAGCATACATTAGGCTTTTTGAATGTATGTTATTTAATCCTGCACCATAAAAAAACAAATGTTCAGGTGGATGTTCAACATTAGATAATGTTTGCTGTACCAAAATAGATTGTATGTCTGTTGTAGATAAATAATTAGGGTTAAGTCCTTGTGTGGTAAAGTATTTTACTTCATTTTCATAGAGATAAGCCCAGTCTGTTTTTGTAGAACCACTATCCCCAATAAGAATTTTCATGCATACAAAAATCAGGTAAATGAAGAGGATTTCAAAGTAGTAGTTTAGGTATGCATATATTAGCATTTGCACATTTAGAATTGCAGATTAACTTACAGGATAAATTTTGTTTTTTGGGCGTGTCCCTTCGCTGCGCTTCGGGTCGGCGTGCTGCGGGCTGCGCTTCGCTTCGGTGCTTCGCTGCGCTACGCACTGCTGACGCACCCTCCGCATGCCTCACGCAGCAGTCTTTTGACGTTTTACCTTGTTTTTAGACATATCTTTGCTTTACCTTGTTTGATGCTCATTGTCAAGTATTTACAAAGTTAAAATTTTTTACCTCGTTTGAACTGATACTATTTTACTTTGTTTTACATTGATTTTCAAGTATGTACAAGATTAAACCTTGGATGCATGGGCTTTTCACAAACCTTTAAGATTGAATACCCAACTTTTATCTCATTTTAGATTGATTTTGAACAATTTACAAAATTAAAATATATTTTTACGTTGTTTAATTTTGATTTTCAGTTACTTACAAAGTTAATTTTTGCATAAGCGGGATTAGTCTACTTGCCGCTTGCGTGAGGCATGCGGAGGGCGTGCGTCAGCACGGTGCGAAGCCCTCGCTCACGCCCTTAACCCCATAACCAGGGGGTGGGCGGGTGGGGCGTAGCACCGTTAGCCCGTAGCACGCCGACCTTGTGGGCATGAGCAAAGCGAAACGCCCACAAGGACACGCCCAAAAAAACATCAAAAACTAATTACTTAGCCAATGTAAAATCCTGAATGCTGTTCATAAATTTGAAGAGGCTACCAATAAATCTATATCCTTGTAACTCATACCAAATTTACGTGCAATTACCTCATTAGTGAGTATCCCCTGATATAAGTAAACGCTGTTTCTTATCCACTCTTCTTGCCATATAAAGTTTTTTAATCCGCCCGCATCACCTATACGAATTATGAGCGGTGTAATGACATTACTCAATGCATACGTAGCAGTGCGTGCCACCCGAGCAGGAATGTTCGGCACACAAAAATGAATAACTCCATGCTGTATAAAAGTAGGATTGTCATGTGTAGTAAGGCGACTAGTTTCAAAACATCCCCCTTGGTCTATAGATACATCAATAATGACTGACCCCTGTGGCATGTGACATATCCATTCTTCCATTATCAAAAAACCTCTGTTCTTACGTTGAAACCTACCTACTGCTCCAATAGCTACATCGGCACGTTTGAGGGCATCAACAATGTAATGTACTTGCGTAGTTGCCGTAAAAATATGATTACCTAACAAGCTTTCCATTCTGCGAAGTCTATGAATAGACTCATCAAAAATTTTTACATTAGCCCCTAAGCCCAAAGCCGCCCGTGCTGCAAATTCACCTACTGTTCCCGCACCAAAAATAACTACGTTTGCTCGGGGTACTCCAGTAATTCCACCTAAAAGTATCCCTAATCCATGTTCATACTTATTACTCAAATATTCCGAAGCTATCATAATGGCTGTATAGCCTGCAATCTCACCCATCATGCGCACAATAGGATGTTCTCCCTCTTCATCTTGCAAAAGTTCATATCCAATGGCTGTAATCTTCTTTGCCATCATAATTTTGAGTATGTCGGGCTGCAATGTACCTAAATGAATGGCGGATAAAATAGTTTGATTAGGTTTTAATAAATTAGCCTCCTCCATCGTAAGCGGCGCCAATTTGATAATAATATCCGCCTTTTGATATACTTCTACATGCGAAAAACAGAGTCTAGCGCCTCGTTCTGAGTAGTCTCTATCACTAAAACGACAATACTTTCCTGCATCTACTTCCACATATACCTCATAGCCATTATTAACTAATACACCCACTGATTCTGGAGAGAGAATTACTCTGCGTTCTTGTGGTGCTATTTCCTTAGGTATACCTATGCGAAGTGTTTCTGCTTTTCTCTCTAAAACAGCTAAGCTTTCTTGTGGATAAGCAGAAAACATCTCACTTATTTTGCTAAAAGACAATTTTTCACTCATAATTATCCTTTCTTGGGTTGAAAAATATTGCTTTTTGCCCACAAATTAACTGCTTCAATCCCACCCGAAATAGCTGATGCCATTAAATCAGGAAAGTGAGAGGGTGTGCAAGCAAAACAAGGAATACCCATTTCCATTAAAGCCTCTGCATGATAACGGTCATAACTTGGTACACCATTATCGTCCAAAGCTAACAAAACTATGAGTTTCACTCTATTTTCTATCAGGTTTTTACATCGACTGAACATCTCTTGTTGGTTACCCCCTTCGTATAAATCACTAACAAGAACTAAAATAGTATCTTCAGGTTTAACAATTTTACTCTGACAGTACTCTAAGGCATGGTTAATATCTGTACCTCCACCTAACTCAATGTCAAATAAAATATCCACAGGATCTTCAATTCGGTCAGTTAAATCTACTACTTCTGTGTCAAACATAATTAAATGTGTTTTTATGCTTGGAATAGAAGCCATTACACAACCAAAAATAGATGAATAAACCACAGAATTACCCATTGACCCACTTCTATCTATACACAAAATGACTTGCTTAACTCCATGGCGTTTATGCCCAAATCCGTATCTTTTTTCAGGAATAATTGTCTGATATTGTTCTTGATAATGTTTAAGGTTTGCTCGTATGGTTCTATGCCAGTTTATCTCGTTATGTCTAGGACGCAGGGTAACTATACTTCTGTTGATACTACCCCGTATAGTGTTTTGTGTGTAGTCCTGTAATTTCTTGGTAAGCTGCTCTACAATTTTTTGAATAACCCAGCGAGCATTTTCTTTTACTTCATCAGATAAATTTTTACCTAAACTTATGATAGTAGAAACAAGATTTACATCAGGCTCTAAATCACGTATTACTTCGGGCGCGCTGATTAAAAACTTCTCTATACCAAATTTCTCAATAGTATCTTGTTGTATTACTTGAACTACCTCACTATTAAAATAAGTACGGGCGTCCCCCAGCCACTTGCTAATGCTGGGTATTTCTTTTTCCTTACCACGTTTTGATTTCCCTTTGCCCTGTTGTTGGCTTTTATGATGTTTATTTGTATTTGTGTCATTATTACTATTAGCATCACTATTTGTGTTCATTATTTCTTCGCTCTTCTCATCTTTTGATTTTCCTTGTCGGTTACTTTCGGGTCTGCTGCCTCCATAAAGCAGACTAAGTATTTCATCAATGTTTTGCCAATCTTGAGGTAAATTTTGATTTCCTTCACCAAGAAGTAAGTTCCATTTTTGTTCTAATGTTAAATTCATGGTAGCAAGTTAATAAATTATTTGGTAACTATCAAAACATTACAAGATAACAAAAAACAGAGAGCAAGATTTTTTTGGACTACTTAAACATTTGTGTATTTTTGCAAACATTCCAAATTTAAACACAACGTTATAGAAACACGGTTACTTTTATTTAGGTATTTAGGATTAAAAATTATTAACTATGAAAATTACTTTCTGGGGTGCTGCGCGTGAGATTACGGGCAGTATGCACCTTATTGAATTATCGGACGGATTTAAGATACTCCTAGATTGTGGGTTATATCAAGGTGCCAAAGAGGAGTTATATGTAAGAAACAAGTCTTTTCCTTTCGATCCATGCAGTATAAATGTGGTTATACTCAGTCATGCTCACGCAGACCACGCAGGAAACATTCCTAACTTGGTCAAACATGGCTTTAAAGGTAAAATTATCTCTACTCCTGCTACGTTTGACCTGTGTGCATACATCCTGACAGATAGCGCTAATCTGAACCAAAACGACGCTAAAAAAAGGCGAGGTAGAAATACCCACGCACCTCTACAAGCATTATACTCCCACCAAGATGTACAGCTATCCCTAGAACTCTTCCATACCGCTTATTACAACAAGTGGTATAGTATTCATCCTAATGTCAAGTTCATGTTTACAGATGCGGGACATATCTTAGGTTCAGCTAGTATCACTTTGGAAATTACAGAAAATGGAACTAAAACTCGCATCGGCTTTACAGGTGATATAGGTACAGAGACTCGTTTAGTTTTACGAGACCCTGTACCTATGCCCCAAGTAGATTATTTGATAGCTGAGTCTACCTATGGTGCGCGAACGCATTCTCGTAAAGAAACACCCGAAGATGCACTCTATCGGATATTCAAAGAAACTTGTTTAGAAAGAAAAGCAAAACTAATTATTCCTGCTTTCAGCTTGGATAGAACCCAAGCGGTTATTTTTGCGTTTGAAAAGCTAAGTAGAGCAGGAAAATTAGCGCACGTACCTGTGTATGTGGATAGCCCCTTAGCCACAGATCTAACTCAAAATGTATTCACGAAGTACCCTGATTGTTTCGATGAAGAAGTTCTTGCGTATTTCAACAATAACAATAACCCTTTTGAATTTGATAAACTGACCTATATTTTAACCAAAGAAGAAAGCAAACAGCTAAATAAACTAGAAGGACCTTGTGTAATCATTAGTGCATCAGGTATGGGAGAAGGGGGAAGGGTAGTTCATCATCTTAAAAATACGCTCAGCAAGCCAGAAAATACTATTCTGATAGTGGGATTCTGTGCAGAAAACACACTTGGACACAAAATTCTCAAAAAAGACCCTCCTTATATTGAGATTTTTGGGGATATAGTTCCTATTTTAGCTCACACAGAACAGATAGATGCTTTCTCCGCTCATGCGGACCAATCAGAACTACTTCGTTTTATAGATACACAGGATAAAACTTTACTCAAAAAAGTCTTTTTAGTTCATGGCGAATATCAAGAGCAACTGGCTTTCAAAGACCTTTTACAAAAGTATAACTTTAATAATGTAGAAATCCCTGAAAAAGGTCAGGTATTTGAAATAAATACAGCAGAGTATGGAGTGGGTTAGTCAGGGGCATGCACAAAGATTAAAAAAACTTCATTTGAGTAAATACAGATATGCACAAAAAGCTTTTTTAGTGGAGGGTGATAAGATTATCCAAGAAATTATACAAAGTGAGTCTGCTTATTTGAAAGCTATTTACATAGAGGAGGGGTATACCCCTACATATCCTTTACCCACAAACATACCCATTTACCTGCTTAGTCAAAAACAAGGTAAAACGCTCACGCAGATGCAGGTATTTCCTAAAATTATGGCAATGATGTCCATGCCCCAAATTTTGCCTTATAATCCAAATCAAAACGCTTTGTTTTTAGAAAGTATCAGGGATCCAGGTAATTTAGGAACTATTTTGCGGGTGTGTGATTGGTATGGCATTCCTCAGGTGCTTATGACGCCAGACTGTGCTGACGTGTATAATCCTAAAACTTTGCAAGCCAGTATGGGTTCTTTTATCAGGGTAGCTTGTATACCTGTTGAGGATATACCTTCAAAACACGGATACATTTACACTGCTCATTTGCAGGGAATTCCTATTGAGCAAGTGCAGTTCAAGCATCCTTTCATTTTGCATATAGGTAATGAGAGTAGGGGTATACAGCGCAAAATAAAAGAATCTATTTGTATTACTATTCCACGTATGGGCAAGGCGGAGTCACTCAATGTAGCTATAGCGGCGGCTATTTGCTTGGATAGAATTAGAACACAAAGTTAGTTTTAGACAAACTGTTAATTTTGGGTAGGTAAGATTTTTATTTTTTTGGGCGTGTCCCTCGCTGCGCTCGGGTCGGCGTGCTACGGGCTGACGGTGCTACGCCCCACCCCCTGGGCAAGAGTAATAGCGTGGGCGAGGGGCTTCGCACCGTGCTGACGCACGCCCTCCGCATGCCTCACGCAGAAAACACAGCAAGTATGCTAAACCTATCTATCAAAACTTTTACCTTGTAAGTACCTGAAAATGAATACTAAACAAGGTTAAAACATATTTTAACCTTGTAAATACTTGAAAATCAATTTAAAATAGAGTAAAACTTCGAAAATTAGGGTTAAAGGGTTGTAAAAAGTCCCTCTATTCAAGGTTTAACCTTGCAAGTACTTGAAAATGAATACTAAAAAAGATAAAATAGCAGTAATTTGAACAAGGTAAAAAATCTTAACCTTGTAAGTGTTTGATAATCAACTTTAAACAAGGTAAAGCAAGAATGTGTATAAAAATAAGGTAAAACATCAAAATGCAGCTTGCGTGAGGCATGCGGAGGGTGCGTCAGCAGTGCGTAGCGCAGCGAAGCACCGAAGCGATAGCGTAGCCCGTAGCACGCCGACCCGAGCGCAAGCGAGGGACACGCCCAAAAAAAGAAATACAACCTTAACTCCGCACATTACATTTTGAAAACGCAACTACCCCCTTAGCTACCAATACCTTTTAATACTCACTAACTTGTGCGAATATCCTTCCTGATATATACTATGCAACCCTACCTCGTCTACCTTACTTATATGCACGTATCCCGCACTGTGTATCACCTCCTGATTGCCAATATAAATGCCTACATGACTTATTTTTGTACTCTCATGTTTGCGAAAAAATATCAAATCTCCTACTTTTGCTTGAGATAAAGTGGGGATAGTTAGCCCTTGTGTAGCTTGTTGATATGCATCTCGGTGGATAATGACCCCCATCATTCTGAAAATAAGCTGCGTAAATCCCGAACAGTCTATACCAAATATAGACCTTCCCCCCCATAAATACGGAGCATATAAAAACTGCTTTGCTAATTCTACTACTCTATCCGTAGAGTAATTACTGAAAGTTAAGTCTTTTTTAGAGATAATCAACTGCTTAGAATAAGGCAATTTTACTTGAATTCTTTCCCCAATATCCTGAATAAGCGCCGTAGGAACTCTGCAACCCATTGTCAAGGATATTTGGTCTGAATGAGCTGAAATACTTAACGCAGTTACTAAGGCGTAATGTTTTTCATAATGTTCTGCTTCTGACGGGGAGATTTTAGATAATTGCATGGTCAGTACGTATCCCTCGTATTGGTCATGTAAAATTTTAATTTTTGCCCATATATTCGTTTTTTCCAAAACTTGAACAACATCACCAAACAAGAGCTGTGTAACTAGCTCTGAACGGTGTTCAGGTGTCTTTTTGACAGCAGCCATAGGCATAGCACACCAAGCAAAATCTAAATTTTGTAGATTACTCATGAGTAAGGGGTAAAATTACCATAAATCACTACTTCTTTGGGTCTAAAGAAAATCACTTTACTAAAAAAATGTTGAAAAGTTCGTTTAACAAAGAACTTTCCATTTTCTACCTCAAAAGTGGCTTTACTTTCTATATCTTGTTCATAAAACCATGTTCTACGCACTACATGGCTGCGAATGTATATGGGTTTATTTGCCTGTTTATCCCATAATAAAGTTTGGGATACCAGTGGAGTCTTGCTGCTACAAATTTTCTTACGAATAGCAGTAATTTTTATTCGTTTATTTTCACTCTCAAGATTAAAGTCAAAATATTCGGATTGTCGGTTATCTAGGGCATTGTACTCCATCAAGAAATGTAGTTCTCTGTTCCAATCTACAATATCAGATAGAAAGTTTTTTACTTCATTATTGAGAATTTTTCGGTACACTCCCTTATTAGTTTGGTATTTTACATAACGTTTTATATGATTTTCTACAGTAGGGTTGTAGTAATCCTTTGGCGAGAAACTAGTCAGCAAAATGATAAAAAGAAGAGGGATAAGTACACGAAGTTTAACAATCATTTGTGTTATATACATATTTTGCAAGATATTCATTCCACTGTTCAAGGGGTTTTCCTTTCAATACTCGGGGAAACTTATGCTGTCCACCTGTTTTTCCTATGTATGCTAAAAAATCATGAAAAACATGTGTAGGTAAAACTTCAACTTGCGGATCTTTGAGAGCATGTTTGCGCTCTGTGGCATAGTCATCATTAAGCATGCACAGCTGTTCATCTAGAGTTTTTATGAAAGTTTCTTTATTTAAGTTTATATCTTCTGTGCCCAAGTACCACTTGTGAGTATGTCTATTTTCCACAGGTATTCCGATTACTGTAAATTCATTAACATTGGTATAGTGAATTTCACAAGCCTTTTTGAGTGCCATTGTCATATTATCTACGGAAAGATGTTCGCCGCAAATGCTGAGAAAATGTTTAGTTCTACCGTCAATGATAATTTCATACGGGTCAAGGCAAACGAACTTAATTACATCACCAATTAAATATCGCCAGGCACCTGCACAAGTAGAAAGTATTAGGGCGTAGGGTTTGTGGAGTTCTACTTGGGATAAAGTGAGCGTTTTAGCAAATCTATCTTTAAGATTACCGTCAGGGTCAAAATTATCATCGTTAAAAGGTAAAAACTCGTAGTAAATGCCACTATCCGTGGAGAGTAGCATACCTCTGTTATCAGGATGAATTTGACAAGCTATAAAACCTTCTGATGCTAAGTAAGTATCTATCAATAAAACGTCTCTACCAAATAAAGAGTTTAATTTTTTACGATAAGGTTCTATGGAAACTCCTCCATGGATATAGAGTTGGAAGTCAGGCCATAGTTCGTGAATATGTTTTAGGTTATATTGTTGAATAATACGCTCAATAAGAATTTGTACCCAGGCAGGTACCCCTGCAATAATTCCAACGTCCCATTTAGGGGCTCTTTCTACCATTTTTTGCAGTTTTGTCTCCCAATCTCTGATGTCCGTGATTTCTTTCTCGGGTTTGAAGAAAGGTTTAAACCATCGAGGTTGTTTTTTAGCTTGTATTCCGCTCAAATCCCCTCTGTAATTGATACCGTTATAGACAAGATTAGTACTCCCTCCTACGCTTAAAAATTGTTTATCAAATATTTTTGCGGGAAATTTGTAGTTATCTAGTACTAAAACCTCCTTACGCCCTACTTTTTGCATAGATTTAATCATTTCTCGTGTAACAGGTATATGTTTAGAGGGGCTGCCCGAAGTACCTGAACTTAAAGCAAAGTATTTCACTTTACCAGGCCAGGTTACGTCAGGCTCGCCAGCTTCAGCTTTTTGCCACCAAGGTGCAATAAGGTCATAATCGTGTAAGGGAACGCGTTTTTTGAACTCTAAAAACATGTTTTTGCTTTGAAGGATTTCATCAAAGTGATAATAGACACCGAATTGAGTGATAGCTGCTTGATGTAAGAGTTTTTTTAGAACTTTTTTTTGCTGCGCAATAGGGGTTAATCTCTTTCGTTTAGATATTTGATTGCTTACATTTACAGTTCTTTTTAGTAGAAGGGCAAGCAAAGACATAATTGCAAAGATAAACAAAAAGTAAAATGAACGTTAAAGTGTGCTTTTTTCCGGGTAGTTTTATAGTGGTTGAGTTTTGGTGCTTTTTTGGGCGTGTCCTTGCCCACGGCTTGCTGCGCTCGTGTGGGCAAGGTCGGCGTGCTACGGGCTAATGGTGCTGCGCCCCACCCGCCCACCCCCTGGTCAAGGGTGAAAGTGTGGGCGA
>JANWVE010000090.1 GCA_025057675.1 Bacteroidia bacterium | reverse complement strand
TTGCGTTTCGCTGCGCTCATGCAAGCAAGGTCGGCGTGCTACGGGCTGACGGTGCTGCGCCCCACCCCCTGGGCAAGAGCAAAAGAGCGTGGGCGAGGGGCTTCGCACCAAGCCTAACGGCTTGCCCTCCGCATGCCTCACGCAAGAAACTTAGCAGGTCGGCAGAGCTGTTTATTCAAAGTTTTATCTTGTAAGTACCTGAAAATAAATACTAAACTACTAAACAAAGTAAAAATACATTTCAACCTCATAAACATCTGAAAATAACCCAAAAACAAGGTAAAGCTCATTTAATAAGGGTTAAAGGGTTGTAAAAAGTCCATGTATTCAAGATTTAACCTTATACATGATTGAAAATCAATGTAAAACAAGATAAAAACGAATACATTTTAAACAAGGTAAAAAATTTTACTTTGTAAATACTTGATAATCATTATCAAACAAGGTAAAGCAAGAGTATGTATGCAAATAAGGTAAAACGTTCCAAGGCTGCTGCGTGAGGCATGCGAAGGGCGTGCGTTAGCACGGTGCGCAGCGAAGCGAAGCACCGAAGCGAAAGCGTAGCCCGAAGCACGCCGACCTTGTGGGCATGAGCGCAAGCTAAATGCCCACAAGGACACGCCCAAAAAATGTCAATGCTACTTTTATACGCATGCACCACGCCCGTGTGCTTCCAAGGATAAGAATAAAAAGTGTACTTATCCTTACTCTCTGAAATTTATCTGAAATTTAAGTGTTTTCTGATTAAATACATAGATAATATGCCCCCTGGCCATCTTATGACGCAGGCTAGCTAAGCCCCTCTTGGTGGTAGCAAGAGGGATCAGAAGCGGAGAAGGAGGGATTCGAACCCCCGGTGGTGTCACCCACGACGGTTTTCAAGACCGCTGCAATAAACCACTCTGCCACTTCTCCTATTCATTTTCAGTTGAATGTATACTTAGGCTGCAAAGATAATACATAATATTTAAATGGCAATACATGTCATGTAAGTTTATTCAGTTTTACCTTGATTACCAAAGTAAAAATTTATTTGCTTGCGTGAATTTCTATTTTTACATTTACTTCATCGCTCATCATCAAATTTTTGCCACCTATACCATAATCTAACCTGTTGAGAGAAAAGGAACATTTGAAATACGCTTTGTTGTCGCCTTCGGGTGTGAAATAAAAAGGTAATAAAATTTCTTTCTTTACATTTTTCATAGTAAGCGTCCCTCGCGCGATGTAATAGTTTTCGTATTTGAATACTTGCAAGGATTGGAATATAATTTTAGGATATTTGGTTACATAAAAGTACTCTTCATCTCGAAGATGTCTATCTCTCATGCCGATACCTGTGTCAATCGAGTTAGCATGTATTATACCTTGTATTTCACTTTTATCTAAATGTTCAGGGTCAAATTTTATGGTAGCTGTAAAGCTTTTGAATTTACCTTCCACGATTATACCCGCATTTTTGATAGTAAATTTAACTTCGGATGTAGGTTCAACTTTCCATACAGACTGGGATAAAACTGTGCTATTTATCCACAATAAGACCATGCAGAAAAAACTATATTGTATTGAGCAGATAGCCATTTTAACGCTGCTTGTACTGTAAGATAAAGTTGTTATCAGTGTAAGGAAAAGTTTAAGAATCAACTTTTGTACAGTTAGTTTTAGTATTTCCATAAACAGGTTCGATTTCAAAATTATCACGATAGGCGTGCAGCTTGGCGCCCTCTAAACTATCAGAATGATAAAATAAAGCTATTAGTTCCTCGGTAGCTATTTGGTGTGCATATTTTATTCTATCGTGCATAGCTTTTTTGCCATCATAATCATATTTAGCCACAAATTTACGATTTACTTGTCCTCCACTGGGCAGCACATCTCCACCGTAAAAATATACTGCGTTATCACTTTCTATCCAAAAAACTTGATGATACTGTGTATGCCCCCCCGAGACTTCATACCGAATGTGGGAACTCAAATGTCCTTCTTTTTCTGAAAGCAAGTGTAGTTGTCCAGTTTTATATAACAGCTCTAAATGCTGTTTTTGGTAGGATTTAGAGTTTTGTGATATAGCATTAAAATACTCACCTGCTTGCACGAAGTACTCGGCATTAGGGAATAGCGCCTGACCCTGTTGAGATACGACGCCATTAGCATGGTCAAAATGCAGGTGGCTCAATAAAACTTTTTGAATATCCTTATACGATATCCCAACGCTAGCTAAATTTTGATGAATATGATATTCGCTACCATATAAAAATCCTAATCCTGCGTCAATTAGCACCCATTCATGATGAGCATACACTACAAAAGGTTGTATATGTACCAGAAGTGTTCCTTTTCTTTCTTCTATTCGGTCTTTTTGTTTGTCAAATGGAACAAATTTTTTGTCCAATCCCACCGTATAAGTACCTTCGGATAGCGCTATGAACATGCTTACAAAGGTAATAAAATAATGCTACTTTTTGTTACAGCTTGATATTAAAGATGTATTGAATAAGACTTTTTGGGCGTGTCCCTTCGCTGCGCTCGGGTCGGCGTGCTGCGGGCTACGCTATCGCTTCGGTGCTTCGCTGCGCTCCGCACTGCCGACGCACCCTCCGCATGCCTCACGCAAGCTGCTTTTAGATGTTTTACCTTATTTTTAGACATATCCTTGCTTTACCTTGTTTGGTATTGATTATCAAGTATTTACAAGGTTAAAGTTTTTTACTTTGTTTTATTTATGTTCTTTTATCTTGTTTTATATTGATTTTCAATTATATACAAAGTTAAACCTTGAATATATGGATTTCTTTTACCCCTTTTACCCTGAATACGCAAGCTTTACCTTATTTTCAATTGATTTTCAAGGATTTACAAGGTAAAGGTATATTTTTTACCTTGTTTAGTGTTCATTTTCAATTACTTACAAGGTTAAGCCTTGTATAGGTAGAGTTAGTTTACTTGCCGCTTGCGTGAGGCATGCGGAGGGCAAGCCGTCAGGCTTGGTGCGAAGCCCCTCGCCCACGCCCTCAAACCCTTGCCCAGGGGTGGGCGGGTGGGGCGCAGCACCGTCAGCCCGTAGCACGCCGACCTTGTGGGCATACGCGCAGCGTAACGCCCACAAGGACACGCCCAAAAAAATATAAATATCATCTACTGTTTCAAATAAACCCAATAGATGAAAAAAATACAACACTATTGTATTGGATAAATCAATATAGTGCCCAGTTAATGTAACTCACTATTATTTTTATTCGTATTTTTGTTAAACATGATAGAAAGACCTGATAGTAACATAGACATTAACTACTACCAAGAAGCATTTATCAACCCATTTAATCTTACTTTCCTAACTGTATCCACTATCGTATTTATATTCCTAAGCTTTATTTTGGATTATTTCACTAATCCCTTGGGTTTAGCTGCTATATTATTAGCCTTAGAAGTGTTTGTGGTTAATGCCTTAGCCGCTAATAAACGCTTTCGTAAAGCAGTTAAACTGAAAAAATTAGCTGAAATCGAAGAAGCTAATAAGAAACAATTAAGAAGCCCTTTGTATATACTCAAATCATTGGATAAACCGCTGCAATTGCGTTACATGAGCCTTAGAAAAAATATACAACAAATACGTACCAACCTTAGTAAAAGCATAAACACATCGGAAGCTTTATTAGATACTTACTACCAAAAATTATATGAGTTAGAAAAATTGTACCTACACTTACTTTATAACTGGCAAAAATGTAAGGAATTTACCTCAGATAATAAGAACAGTGAACTTCAAACAGAAATTCTCAAACTTGAATTAGAAATCCCTAACGATACTGAAGTAGTAAAAAAGATTAAAACGAAACGCTTAGAGATTTTAAGAAAACGCCTTAACAGGATAAATAAGGTTATAGAGAGCATTGAAATAATGAAAGTACAAATAGATACCGTAGAGGATAATGTCAAATTTTTATTAGAACAGTCCTTTACAATAAAAGATCCAGCAGATATTGCTAATCAAGTAAGTGAGATTATCAACGAAACAGAATACAACCAAGATATTCTTACAGAATTGGAAAGTGTGATGGGTGTAGACGAAACCATGGGCTACAATCTTGGTACAGAACAAGATAAATCCTTGAAAAATAGAATAAAGTACTAAAAAAGCATTATAGATGCAAAGAGTTAAGATAACTCTATTTTTTCCAAGGTTAAAACTACTGTATGTAGTTAGTACGCTGGCAATTTTGATAAGAATTGTTTTTTTTGTTGTAATTGCCCACAATCAACCACAAGGTTTAGGTAATCAAGTTAATGATGGTGATCATTACTTAAAGTTAGCACAGAGTATTCTTACACATCAATCTTATGCCATACAGTATGCTGATGGAGAAATAAAAGATTTTTTTAGACCGCCAGGATATCCTATTTTTATTGCTCTGACCTTGTTACTGGATAAATCCCTGCACTTGTTGATATATATTCAAATTTTACTCTCAGCACTGACTGCATTTCTAATAGGTTATTTATCTAAGGTTGTGTTTAAGGCTAAGTTTTATGCATTCCCTGCGGCATTGTATGCTATTGAGCCCAATAATATCGCTTATTGTACTTATATCAGTTCGGAAACTTTGTTTGTTTTCATTTGGATACTTGCCTTGACGTTATTTTTGATTGCTTGGAACAGAAAAAGCGGTAGAATTTTATGTATTAGTGGAATTATGTGGGTTTTATCTTTATATGTTAGACCCATTGCCCAATATGGCTTATATTTAACTTTGTTTTTTGTGTTATATGCTTCATTTACTCGTCTTTTTGTATGGAGAGATAGTTTATTTTATCTGTTAATCATATTGATTTTACCTGGTCTATGGGCGTTGAGGAATTACATACACACAGGTCATTTTGTTTTTACTGCGCAAAAAGGTTGGCAAAGCTTATTTTTTTATTGTGCATCAGTAGAGCAGCATATTACAGGTAAAGGATTTGAAGAAACACAGATAGAATTTTTTAACCGATACCCTACGGAATTCATGAAAAAACATCATGTAATTGTAACTGATACTACTAATTTGTTAAGGCTTACAAATGCTCTTACTTTTGAAGATGACTTTTATTTTCAGCAGGAGGCTAAAAAATATTTAATCTATCATTACCGTGATTTTTTACATTCTTTTTTCAAGGGGGCGATTTACATGCTTTTTGGCGTAGGAAATTGGAATTGGGAGGCTTACTTAGGAACATTACAAAAGCGTGGTATAAAGCAAGTATTTGAAGAAAAAAGTTTGGCAAAGCAAATTGAACGTCAGTTTTTGAGAAGTAGTGCAGCACAGACCATATTTCGGATAGTTCATTTTATTTTTTTGTGTTGTGTATATGCACTTTTTTTATGGAATGTGTATCGGTATAGAAGGTGCTTTATTTTGTACATTTTGGTGGGTTTTATTGTATATATGATGGTTTTAGTAGCCATTGTGATGGAAAATAGATACCGAATCCCCATTATAGCAATGATGATGATATTAAGTTTTTATGGAGAAGTAAATGAACGATGATGATTTTTTAGAGTAGCTGTTTTTTTGGGCGTGTCCTTGCCCACGTCTCGCTGCGCTTGTGTGGGCAAGGTCGGCGTGCTGCGGGCTAACGGTGCTGCGCCCCACCCGCCCACCCCCTGGGCAAGAGTGAAAGCGTGGGCGAGGGGCTTCGCACCGTGCTGACGCACGCCCTCCGCATGCCTCACGCAAGTGGCTATTAAACTAAGTCCACTTGTTCAAAGTTTTACCTTGTAAGTACCTGAAAAACGTAGTTTGAGCTTCCTAGCTCAGAAACGTAAAAACATAACTACAAACGCAAAAATTGCGCATTCAAGGTTAGAAGGTTATCAAAAGTCCATGTATTCAAGGTTTAACCTTGTATATGCTTGAAAATCAATATAAAAAAGAACGTGCTTCAAACAAGGTAAAAAATTTTAACTTTGTAAGTATTTGATAATCAATATCAAACAAGGTAAAGGTATGTATAAAAATGAGGTAAAACATCCAAACGCTGCTGCGTGAGGCATGCGGAGGGTGCGTCAGCAGTGCGTAGCGCAGCGAAGCACCGAAGCGATAGCGTAGCCCGCAGCACGCCGACCCGAGCGTTAGCGAGGGACACGCCCAAAAAAAAGAAAATTATTTAGCAGACTTATACAGTACGTTGAGAAAACTACCAATTCTTAAATTTGTTCTTATTTTTGAAATTATTCTTAAATTTTTTCTTTTTCTTTTTCTTACGATTTCTCTCGTTCTCTCTCGCTTTAGTAACAAAGCGATTCATGTCTAGTTCCTGCTCACGTATATCAATTTTACCTTTAGAAATTTCATAGATATGTTGTGCTATTACACTATCACTTAAAATATGGTCTTTACTCCATTGTTTGTGATTGAGCTTCATGACATTAGCGATTACCATGATTTGCGCGGCTTTGATATCTTCATCCTCGGTTTCAATGGCTTTTTGTATCATTTCTTGAACTATGTTACCATATTGCTTGTACATTGAAGCGTTCTGATTAGGATAAGGTAAAGCTTGATAACATTTAACATAAGAAGGCTGTTTGTGTTCAGGGAGCGTATAAGGGACATCTACATCCAGTTTATAGTTGCTCATTTGAAGTAAATGCAACCATAGTTTAGGTAATAAATCGTCCTTATTTACTCCATTGCTGCCGTTGTGATGTGCAATGTTCGCCATAATCCGAATAATTTCCTTGGCAGCAAGGTTGCGCTCCTCTTTTGTAGGTAAGAGAATCGCTGCGTCAATCATTTTTTGCACATTCCTGCCGTACTCTTTGAACAAAAGAGGCTTCTCCTCAAGATAGTTTTCAATCATATTTTCTCAAATAAGTTTAGCAAGCTGAATAAACAAATGTATGAATGTAATTATGGCTAAGACAGTTCTTTGTCAAATGTGATAAAATAAAAGGGTTTTGAGAAGCAAAAGTTGAGTCATTTCAAATAACTACTTAATAATACCGAGTTTTTTCTTAACAAGTTCAGTAATGTTAAACTCTTCAGGTCCGTAGAGTAAAATAGGGGATGTGCCAGAACCAGCATCGGTATTAAAGATATAGGTATAGTCATTTTCTTTGGCTACTTCTTTAATTACTTTGTCTAATTTTTCGTACAGAGGTTGCATCAATTCTTGATTTTTTTTAACAAGTTCCTCTTCCATTTGATTTTCAGCTTTGAGTAATTCTTGTTGTTCTTTGAGTAATTCTTCTTCCTTTTGTTTTTTAGTTGTTTCGTTCATGGTTGCGATTTTGGATTGATAGTCTTTGACTTTGTTTTCGTAAGCAGTCAGCTGTTCCTTTAATTTATTTTCTAATTGTAAGCGATAGGTAGCATAATCTTTTTCTACTATTTTGAGGTCGGGCATAAGTTGGATAAGATATTCTACATTTGTATAGCCTATTTTAAGAGGCTTAAATTGGGCATTGACTGTACAAAAACAAAGTAAAAGAAGGTGTGCAAAGAATAGTCGTTTGAGCATAAATTAAGAGAATTTACTTGGTGATACCTAATTTTTTCTTTAATAAATCGGTGATGTTACCGTCATCAGGTCCGTGGAGTAGTATAGGAGTAGTTCCTGCGCCTGCGTCGGAATTGAAAATGTATGTGTATCCATTTTCTTGTGCCACCTCTTTGATAGCTTTATCTACTTTGTCTAGGAT
The DNA here is from genome assembly GCA_025057675.1 of Bacteroidia bacterium. Lineage (GTDB taxonomy): Bacteria > Bacteroidota > Bacteroidia > JANWVE01 > JANWVE01 > JANWVE01. The sequence continues at coordinate 3,552 of JANWVE010000090.1, read as the reverse complement.
AGGTTGTAAGAGGGCTTGCTGTTTTTGTGCCAGTTGACTTTCAGAGCTTTTTTCTAAGCGCCCTAACTCCTCTTGCATGGTAAGTAAGTCTTTTTCTTTTTGTAATTTTGTAGGTCCGGAGATTGTGCCTGCTTTTACACCGTCGGAGTAAGCTTTTAAAGCATTTTCGTAAGCATCGTATTTGGCTTTGAAGGCGGCTTCTAATTCTTGCTTGTACTTAACTAAATCCTCTTCCACTTTTTTGGCTTCGGGCAGCAAACTTACTATGTAATCCACATTCGTATAACCTATTTTGAGGGGTTTTAGGGGCTGAGCAACTACTGATAATACACTTACGGTAAAAATTACTATCGCCGCTAAGATAGATTTGTTCATACTAAATTATCTGCAAAACTACTACGTTTTTCTATATTTACAAAACGAATTTCAAAAAACTTACAAGTACATGATTTTGTGGTTGGTATTAAAAAGTATGACTATAAATAGCAGGTTTTTTTGGGCGTGTCCCTCGCTGTGCTCGGGTCGGCGTGCTACGGGCTACGCTATCGCTTCGGTGCTGCGCACTGCTGACGCACCCTCCGCATGCCTCACGCAAGCAGCAAATAAACTAATCCTACTTATACAAAATGTAACCCTGTAAGTACCTGAAAATGAATATTAAACAAAGTAAAAACAAGTTTTAATCTTGTAAGTTATTGAAAATAAAGTAAAATTTGAGTATTCAAGGTTAAAGTCTTATAAGAAATCCACGTGTTCAAAGTTAAACCTTGTAAATATATGAAAATGAATACAAAACAAAGTAAAGTAAGAACACTTTAAACAAAGTAAAAAATCTTTATCTTGTAAATTATTGAAAATCAATATCTAATAAGATAAAGCAAAAATTGTTTAAGAACAAGGTAAAACATCCAAAGGCTGCTGCGTGAGGCATGCGGAGGGCGTGCGGTAGCACGGTGCGAAGCCCCTCGCACACTCTTACTCTTGCCCAGGGGGTGGGCGGGTGGGGCGCAGCACCGTTAGCCCGCAGCACGCCGACCTTGTGGGCATACGCGCAGCGTAACGCCCACAAGGACACGCCCAAAAATCCTCATAACTCTAAAAACAAACTTAAAAATCCTATATTTATCCTTATTACCTCATGAAACTATATTGACCTGATTTGATTCCTTTGTTAAAGCATGTACATCCCACTCTGGCAAACTTACCATACTTTGAGTACGCATAGGACAAGCAACCATATTACAAAAACGACAATGCTCATTTACACATGGGTCTACATGAATGAAAATATCTGTGCTAAAAGGTGAATGCTTATCTAATAACTTTTCTATTTTCGTTTGCCCAATTTCACTTTGTTCTACTGTCCAATAACGCGGAAAAGTTACATGGCAATCAATATGAATATGCTCACCGTATTGTATTACCCGCAAATTGTGTATATCTATCCAGTGAGGTTCTCTGTTCACTTTAAGCGTATGAACAATCTCCTCAATAATTTTTTTATCGGCTGTGTCTAATAAAGGTAAGATAGCTTGTCTGACTACCCTATACCCTGACCACAAAATATACAACGCAAGTAATATAGATAAAATACTGTCCAAAATAGTCCAATGAGTAATTTCAATAATCAACAGCCCTATGATTACTGTTACTGATGAGTACGTATCTGAAAGAATATGTTTTGCTTCTGCTTGTAAGATTAAGCTATGCTGTTTTTTACCTTGTTTGAGCAACAAGTACCCGATACTTGCATTAGTTAAAGTAGAAAATAAGGTAAGTCCGACGCCTACTTCTAATCCTTGGATATGTGAATGTCCCGTGTATAGCTGATATGCACTGCTAACAATAATAGACAGCCCTGCTATCATGATCAAAGAACCTTCTAAACCCGCGGCAAAAAACTCTATTTTACCATGTCCATAGGGATGATTACTATCCTTTGGACGAGATGCCCACTGCACACTAAATAAAGCAAAACCACTAGCCACAATGTTGATAATGCTTTCTAAAGCATCCGTGAGTATCATTTGCGAGTGTGTATAAAAATAGGTACTTACTTTGACTATAAATAGTCCTATAGCTAGAATAAATGAAAGTCGAAGTAGTTTAACTTTCATAATCTGCTCCTTTCCATTGATTTTTGAGATAGCGGTCGTATAAAACTATTGTTCCTGCCATGGCAACATTGTAACTTCCCTTTGGGAGCTGAATAACCGCATGACAGCGTTCTAATACTTTTTTGGCTATCCCAGAGTGTTCAGAACCTAGCAAATATACACTTTGAGAAAAATGCTGAAAAGTCTCAATACAAATGGCTTTTTCGTACATTTCTACACCAACTAAGCGGCAATTATACGGCAAATGTGCATAAAAGTCATCAAAATTAGGATAAAAAAAGCATGGTACAGACTTGTAGCTCTCAAACACGTCTGATGCTTGTTTGAAATATTTTCTTCCGATAGTGAAAATAAAATCTACTCCAAATATCATAGCAGAACGCCATAAAGTTCCTACATTCTCTTCATGTTCGGGGTATAATATGCCTATACCTGTAATTTGCTTCTTACCTAAGAACTTCATTAGTACAAAAATAAAATTTAATCGGATGTCCATTTCTGACCGAGAGTGAAAATTAAGGTATGCCACAGGAACCCAAGGGGTTTTAGGATAATTTTTTGGGCGTGTCCCTCGCTGCGCTCGGGTCGGTGCATTCCGCACTCCGCGTGCGCTGCGGTGCTACGCTAACGCTTCGCACTGCCTAACGGCATGCTCCATGCCCCTCACGCAAATTTTTTACCTGTACAGTTATATCTTTACCTTGTTTGAACTTGAAGTACAATTACTTACAAGCTAAAACTTTGGATAAAATGCCAAGAAATAGTTTTTTCGAAGTTCAATTGTGTGAGGCATGCGAAGGGTGCGCCAGCAGTGCGGAGCGCAGCGAAGCACCGAAGCGATAGCGTAGCCCGTAGCACGCCGACCCGAGCGCAGCGAGGGACACACCCAAAAATAAGTAAAACTTAAAAATTGATAGTTCTCAACTAATTTAAGTTCATCCCTACTACCAAGCCTAAATTTGGTTTATTTTGATATATCCACCACCGCCCATTTCTATCTAATAAATTGTCAAAGCCCAAACTAACGCCCAAAGTAAAATTATCCACAGCAATAATGGCTGATACCCCTTTGTTGAGTATAATGCCGTCATATTCGTATTGTACTTGGTTTTGAGTTGTCTGCGGAGCAACAAAAGTATTCCCTATCCCAATAAACCCGCCTAACGAAAAGCCATAGTGTTTTATCTGCCTGTTGTAGTCCTTTAAAGGATTAGTCTGATATTTTATCAAGTATGAGTCTATGCGCCTTCCAAAATACAGCACCCCATTAAGATTACTGTTTATTTGAGGTTCCATACCTTGCGTAGCAGGTCTTAATTTGAGCAAAATAGTCAAAAAATCTATGTCAAACGAAGAAATAGAAACCCTTGTACCTTGCAATTTTTCTCTACTGTAATTAGGAAATATCATTTGAGGTTGGGGTGATATATTTTTT
>JANWVE010000008.1 GCA_025057675.1 Bacteroidia bacterium | reverse complement strand
TGGTCCGCATGAATGTATTCGTACTTAAAGCCGAAGGATTTGGGATTATACCAGTATTGGTTAGGAATATTCCACTGGGATATTTTTTCCCAACCTCTACTCAAGCTCCATCGCCACAAGTCAATTCCACCTACAAAAAGTATTTCTGTACTATCTTTCTGTTGGGGAGTTACTTCAAAAGATACGTCATAAAAACCTTGGTTAAAGGGACCCATTAGGTCAAAAGCAGGGGTTTCGCCAGGACCAATTTGCTGCCATGTAGCCGCGCTACCTATTCCTCTATTGGTATGCCTGTAAATACCTGTATGATCCCAGGTAGCGTTAGATACGGTAATAGCGTAGATGGTTTGTTTGTCATCAGAGAGTGCTATCTCTGTCCTACCTGACCCTATTTGATTAGGTAGGTTAGTTTGGTAAACTTGTTGCGTATTGTAGTTTAGTTTATTTAATCGACATACAGACGTGGGATATCGTACTGTAAAGTACATAACGGAGTCGCCTTTCTTGTATTCTATATCGGGTACAGGTACGATCTGGGAAGCAGACACAGGTAATCTTACGGTCATTCTTTTCCAAGTATTTCCTCCATCTCCTGAACGGAGTAGTCCTCTATTTGTAGCTACGTAAATTACTCCTGCACTATCAGGATGACAGAGTATTCTATGTACACAATAGGCAGCATACCATGGGTCTGTGGTTACAGTAGTGTTAGGATTTGTTGAAGGCATCCATTCAAAGTTAAATCCATCTGTAGATCGGTATAGGCCATTACCTCTATACATAGAAAAGTCAGGTTCTCCAGGTCCTACATTTGTATCAAAACGATATTCACCGGTACCATAGTAATAGGTTTTAGTAAATACATCTTTGGCAATCCAAGTAATAGCGTGATTAGAATTTGCCTCAGGTACATGTACAGGATACCAATTGTTTCCGCTATTATCACTACGATATAGACCTCCTGACACCGAACCTGCATAAACACGATTTGGGTGGTCCGGGTCAACCATAATACCACGTACTCGCCCTGCCATATTTGTAGGGCCAATATTTTCCCAATTTATATTGAGAGCGTCAGTTTTGTTTGCTCGGCTGTACATAGCCATTTGTTCGTAAGCTCTCTGGTATGCGCCATGAGGTATCTCACCTGTAATCTCGTTATTACGTATTTGCTTCCAGAACTCAATTGCCCCATCTATTCTTTGGGCTTTCTTAAGCTTATTTGCTTTCTTTGGCACAAACTGTACGCCTTCCTTGATGTTATCAAGGTAAAAAAAGCAACCCACCAAGAGCAGCGCTAAGCCTGGTATTATTATGCTTTTATGTTGCTTCATATTGCACAAATGATACTTAAATATTTTTTTTGATTGGGTTGTAAATATACATATTTACTAAATAATAAACAAATTCGACTTATTAAAGTTTTTTACTTGTTTGTTAAAAAAACTTATCTTTATCATAAATCCTTTGTTGATTAGGAACTCTACTGTAAATATGAAATCCGCCTTTCTTATATAAAAAAGTACACCCTTTACAATACTCTTCCAATTCCTTTGAGTGATGAGATTTAGAAACAATAAAAACAGGCTTGTCAATTTGTTGTTTGAGCAACCACTCCTTGTCTCTTGCTCTCCTGGGATAATCTAATGAACGTTTACCATAAAAGTAATGTGCGTAGCTTTTATACTTCCAAGTGTCTAAATAACAATTTTGTTTTGATTTTTCGATGAATAACTCTACAGGCGGTCCTTGAGTATATTTCTGTACCTTGGGTACGATAAAATAATTGACGAAATTTAACCATATCATCATAGTTATCATTCCCGTCACTACTGCTTTAAATACATTTTCTCTGTGGTAGTACCATGCACTTAACCCAAATCCAAATAAAAAGACTAATCCAACTAAGCCTATGCCCCAATGCCATTCCACAGGCATGAGTACATTCTGTTTTCCAAAATCATCTTTAATCAAAGATTGAATAAAATCCGTTTGAGAAGCGGCAAAAGGAATTAAAGTAGTTGCTGTGCCAAAAACAATGTATCCAAACCCATAGACCAAATAAAAATCCCATTTTATGTGCATGCTGGCTGATGCATGTATTCTATACAGGTAATGTGCCGCAGCGTAAGATCCAGGAAAGTATAGCAAAGATGAATAATGAATAATTTTTGTTTTAACTATGGAAAATAAAATCATGACTACCCAAAATAAGGTGTTCATGTAACTATGTAAGTATTTTTCGCTGCGGTCAATAGGTTTAATAAATTGACCTCTCAAAGCAAAGGCAGAGAGTGGGAAGCAGCCCAATAAAAACACTATGAAGTGGTAGAAAAAAGGTTGTCCATGTCCAGCATCCTCGGTTCTAAATAAACGTATCTGATAAGCAATAAACTCTTCTAAAATTTTTGTACCGTGCGCCTTAATTTCTAATACTACCCAAATACTCACGATGCCGCTCATAGTTACCAAAGCCACTAAAATGCTTATCCAAGGTAATTTGAAGTTCAATGTATATACCCTCACCACGATAAAGGTAAGCATAGGTATCAAAAGACCCACAGGACCCTTAGTAAGTATGGCTAATCCTATAAATAAACCCACATATATTGCTCTTGTATAACTTTTTCTATTCTCTTGCTCTATACGGATTATCTGATAGATAGCGCAGAAAATAAAATAATTAAAGACAGGGTCAATAATCCCTGACTTAAAATATACTGATGGGAGAACAGAACTCATAAACATTCCCATCCATAAGAATCCGAATGCTTTGTCTCTTTGTTTAGAACCGATTACATACAAACTAACTAATGTGATTATGCCGAATATAGCATTAGGCAATCGTGCGGCAAATTCATTTATGCCTAGTACTTTCATGCACAATGCTTGTAACCATATAAACAAAGGAGGCTTTTCCCAAAAAGGTTGGAAGTCTATTTGTACTTGAAAGTAGTTTTGAGAAATCAACATCTCTCGCGCACACTCAGCAAAGTTAATTTCATCCCAATCAAATAAATATGCTCGCCCTAGGAAGGGTAGGTAAGCGAGTGCCCCAAATATAATCACTACTAATATATCTTGGGGATATATCCGCTTGAATTTTAAAGCAAACACGGAATTACAAACATTTGTTCAAACAATTTACAAAAATGAAACAAAGAAGTCACTTATACAAGTATTGTTTTTATTTTAATTTGCCGCTCAATTTTTGAAACATTTTGTATCTCTCCAAATATACTTTTGACAAACCAGATTTTTTATTTTTTGGGCGTGTCCTTGTGGGCGTTTCGCTGCGCTCATGCCCACAAGGTCGGCGTGCTGCGGGCTGCGCTATCGCTTCGGTGCTGCGCTGCGCTTCGCACTGCTCACGCACCCTTCGCATGCCTCACGCAGCCGCATTTGGATATTTTACCTTGTTTTTAGACATATCTTTGCTTTACCTTGTTTGATGTTGATTATCAAATACTTGCAAGAATAAAATTTTTTACTTTGTTTCAAATTTTGTTTCAAACGTTGTTATTTTATCTTGTTTTGTATTGATTTTCAAACATGTACAAGATTAAACCTCGAAGACATGGACTTTTGATAGGCTTTTAACCCTGATTCCGTAAGCTTTACCTTATTTTGAATTGATTTTCAGTGATTTACAAGGATAAAATTGAATTTTAATTTGTTTAGTTTTGATTTTCAGATACTTACAAGGTTAAGATTTGAACAGATGGACTTAGTTTGATAGCTGCATGCGTGAGGCATGCGGAGGGCAAGCCGTCAGGCTTGGTGCGAAGCCCCTCGCACACGCCCCTAACCCCATAACCAGGGGGTGGGCGGGTGGGGCGTAGCACCGTTAGCCCGCAGCACGCCGACCCGAGCGCAGCGAGGGACACGCCCAAAAATAATAAAACATAACTCTACAAAATCACCCATAAAACTTAACACAACAAGCGACCTTTTGTAATATTGAGTCAAGTTTTTATCTGTATCAAAAATACCAAAAAATAAGTCTTTCATTTTCAATAAGATATAAAAAAGCATCTTTACATTTGCCTTGTTTTTTCTATATTGCTTTGCATGACACAGCAGAGCATTAGTATAGAAATGGTATATTCTAAAACAGAGGTTCTCAAAGATTATCAAATTGCACATCAAAGTCGTTTAGCAAGTTTATTGGGTAGAAGAGAAGTACTGACAGGTAAAGCCAAGTTCGGAATATTCGGTGATGGCAAAGAACTGCCCCAAATTGCTATGGCAAAAGTATTTCAAAATGGGGATTTTAGGTCAGGCTACTATCGTGATCAAACTTTTATGATGGCAACAGGCTTACTAACTATACAAGAATTTTTTGCTCAGCTCTATGCTCATACTTCGGTAGAAGCAGAACCCGCATCCGCAGGACGCATGATGAACGGACATTTTGCTACACGACTATTAGATGAATTCGGAAATTGGAAAAATCTCACACAAGGCAAACAATCCTCCGCAGATGTATCTCCCACGGGTAGTCAAATGCCAAGATTAGTTGGCTTGGCTTATGCTTCAAAATTATACCGAGAACTACCTTCCCTTAAACATTTGACACAATTTTCTATCAATGGAAATGAAGTTGCCTTCGGTACAATAGGTAATGCCAGTACTGCCGAAGGAATGTTCTTCGAAGCTATCAATGCCGCAGGCGTACTCAAAATCCCTATGGTTATCTCTATTTGGGACGATGAATACGGTATCTCTGTTCATGCTAAACATCAAACAACTAAACAAAACATTTCTGAAATACTAAGCGGCTTTGCACTCAATGAAAACGATGAAGGTTTCTTAATCTACACCGTAGAAGGTTGGAACTATCCTTTACTTTGCCAAGCTTACCAAGAAGGAGTAGCAATTACACGAGAAAAACACATTCCTGCTATCTACCACATCACGCAACTAACACAACCTCAAGGACACTCTACCTCAGGTAGCCATGAACGCTACAAAAGTAAAGAACGTTTAGCTTGGGAACAGGAACATGACTGCATTAAAAAGTTCAAAGAATGGATTATAGAACAAGGTCTAAGTACAGAAAGCGAACTGGTACAATTAGAAAAAGAAGACGAAGAGATTGTCAAAGAAGCTAAGCAAAAAGCATGGGAAGCATATCAAAAGGACATTAAAAGAGATATATTTTTATGTACAGACATACTTGATGAAGTTATTCCCCACAGTGAGTATAGCAAAGAACTCACTCAAATAAAAAACGAACTCAATCGCATCAAAGAACCTATTCGTAAAGATGTGATGGCTGCTTTGCACAAAGCTATTCGCACCACAAAAGGTAAATATAGGTCTTTTACCCAGCTTAGACAACAATTTCTAAATGAAAATTTTGAGCGTTATAGTAGTCATCTATATAGTGAAAGCAATCACAGTGCATTAAAAGTTAAAGAAATTAAACCCATTTACTCTGATAAAAGTCCATTAGTAGATGGAAGGCAGGTATTACAAGCTTGCTTTGATGCCGCGCTTACCAAATATCCCGAACTGATTGCTTTTGGAGAGGATGTGGGTACGATTGGTGATGTAAACAAAGCATTTGAGGGGCTACAAGATAAATATGGAGAGTTAAGAGTAAGCGATACAGGAATTCGGGAATGTACTATATTAGGCCAGGCGATTGGAGCGGCTATGCGTGGTCTTAGACCCATTGCAGAGATCCAATATTTAGACTATCTGCTTTATGCTATTCAAATTATGTCCGATGATTTAGCTACTGTACAATACCGTACTAAGGGTGGGCAAAAAGCACCTGTTATTGTACGCACTCGCGGACACAGATTAGAGGGTATTTGGCATGCAGGTTCGCCTATGGGCATGATTATTCATGCGGTTAGGGGTATGTATGTGCTTGTGCCTCGTAATATGACCCAAGCCGCAGGTTTCTATAACACTATGCTTCAATCCGACGATACAGCTTTGATTGTAGAAGTCTTAAACGGTTACCGCTTGAAGGAGCGCATTCCAGATAATGTAGCCGAATTTACTGTTCCTTTGGGTGTACCTGAAATTTTGCGCGAAGGCATGGATGTTACTTTGGTAACTTATGGGGCTTGTTGCAGGATTGCTATCGAAGCCGCTCAAATGCTTGATGAAATGGGGATATCCGTAGAAGTGATAGATGTACAAACCCTTTTACCTTTTGATATTCACCACATTATAGTGCGTTCTCTGCAAAAAACAAATAAAATAGCGTTTTTAGACGAGGATGTACCAGGAGGAGCTACTTCTTACATGATGCAGCAAGTATTAGAAGTACAGAACGGATATCGTTGGTTAGACTCGAAACCGATTACTATAACTGCCAAAGCACATCGCCCTGCCTATGGTTCAGATGGAGATTATTTTTCTAAACCTAATGCTGAAGAAGTTTTTGATGCTATTTACAGCATAATGCACGAGTATAATCCGCAGAGTTATCCTAAACTTTGCTAAAAACCTTTTATATCTATTTATATCTATTTATTTTTATTTTGGGCGTGTCCCTTCGCTGCGCTCGGGTCGGCGTGCTGCGGGCTGCGCTATCGCTGCGGTGCTTCGCTTGCGCTTCGCACTGCTGACGCACCCTCCGCATGCCTCACGCAAGTCGCTCTGGGATGTTTTACCTGTTTTTTATGCGTGCGTTTGCTTTACCTTGTTTAACACTCATTATCAAACACTTACAAAGTTAAAATTTTTTACCTTGTTTCAAAGGTTGTTACTTTACCTTGTTTTATATTGATTTTCAAGTATTTGCAAGGTTAAGCCTTGAATACGCAGATCTCCTACACCTGTTTAATCCTGAATGTTCAAGTTTTATCTTACTTTGAACTGATTTTCAAAGATTTACAAGGTTAAAATTGAGTTTTACCTTGTTTGATGTTCATTTTCAAACACTTACAAGGTTAATTTTTGAATAAGTGGAGTTAATATGATAGCCGCTTGCGTGAGGCATGCGGAGGGCGTGCGTCAGCACGGTGCGAAGCCCCTCGCCCACGCTTTCACTCCTGCCCAGGGGGTGGGCGGGTGGGGCGTAGCACCGTTAGCCCATAGCACGCCGACCTTGCTTGCATGAGCGCAGCGAAACGCAAGCAAGGACACGCCCAAAAACAAAACTAAAATATCAAACTTAATATAATCCACTCCCTACTCCCTATTTAAAAAATATCATCACCCAAATGAAAATGCCAGGATTATCTAAATAAAAGTCCATTTTACCAAATAAAATGCAAATAAAGTCAAGCAATATGTGTATGTAAAAAAAGAGCGACAATACAAAATAAATTAAGCTAAATAAAAACCTAGACCGGTCGCTAATTCCTAAATACCAACGATGCACAGCAAACCACCCCAGTAATAAACACAACAAAAGAGCTATTACTTTTCTCCTCTCCCCTAAACCTTTCTTAACTTTTACTTCTCTTTTTACAAGTTTCTGAGTGCTTAGTGTGGTTGTGTTATAATAATTACTAGTGCTGTGTGCTTGCACTGATGAATTTTGACACACTGTTAAGATAATACAAAGAAAAAAGAAAAGCAAGTATTTCATATTGCTACAAAGATACCCAAAATTGTCTTACGTCGTAGAACATGGTTCAAATTGTCCTACTTTCTGCAAAGCCTCTAACAACAAATTAAAAAAGTAGACATAACGAAGAATAAACTCCATAATTTCCTCTTCATCATATTGTAAATATGTACGCCATACCAATAATCCCTTTGGCGTGGTCTGCATGTATATTCCTTTATCCCGCAGTAAAAAACTGATAATTTGACTGTTGAACCACTTTTCTATAACATGCGGCTGCGTAGATTGCAAAGCAAAATGTTTATTAAAAGAACTATGGTTGATTTTGACAGGTTCATTCTCATACCAATCTGACTTTTTTGAGGACATAGGCAACAAGGTAAAAGAAGGAATCTTAATACTTTTGCTTTCTATGTAAAAAAATGAATAAAAATACACATTGTAAAAATTCTTTTTGAGCGCATACATGTAATCAAAAACAGATATAGCACATACTTCATTCTCTATCGTAATGCAACCTACTACATCTTTAAATCCTTTTTCAGTGAATAAGGGCAGCTGAAATACAGATTGAGTATTAGGCAACTGGACATACTCCTCTATGTATCCATACTTATCTGCAAAATCGGCTAACAGACGCTTTCTTTCTAATTTTATTTTGCGTTTGGACTGTATATTTTTTTGAACAACTATAGCCGTAGTGGCAATAATAATAAAAGCACAAAAAGTCATCTCTTTAACATAAATGTAATGTTCAGGGTCATTTTTTATCAGCAACCCTACGATGATAATCACAAAGAATAAAAAAAAGCAAAACGCGGCTACAATAAAATAATTCAAATAGTCATCAACTGCCTTCATATTTGGTATATAAATTCTTTTTCATATATTGCGCTAATGATTAACACTGACCTTTTGAGATAATATCTCATTATTCGTATAAATAACAACGTTATACAGTCCATTAGGTAGGTGGCTAGTGGCTATAATATGACGCCCCTGTGTGATGTCATGTACAGAGTACACTATCTTACCTGTGTAGTCAATAATGTAGATGTTTTGAGTATTTTCAGGGAGAGTAAAATTTATCTCATTTTGTGCGGGATTAGGATAAATCAAGAAATCATTTTTTGTAAAAGACAACGTTTGTGTAATACCAGATAAAAGGTTTGCTTGTACTATAAAGTCATCAAAATAAAAACCATCTTTTCTGACCGAATTATCACTTCGTAAATGAAAACGAAATTTTATATTACTCATACCTAAGTAATCACTCAAATCAATTTCCTCTTTTACCCATGCATTTTGCACACCATCATATAAAGGTTCATTTAAGGGCTGAACTCCGCCAGATGATGTACCTACCCCTTTATTTGTGTATAATCCGCATTGAGGTATCCAAGTTGTACCCCCATCGGGGGATACCATAAATTGAACATAATCATAATTGTTTTCTATATCCCATTGAGCGTAAAAGCTGACTTTGGCTTGTGTTGCACTTGCTAAACTTATACTATTAAGTGAGGTTATGCGAGTATTAGCATTGTTAGAGTAGTTTCCCGTAGGGCTATCCGTGATAGATGAAGGTGCAGATACAAACTTTGAAGTTGTTGTGTTCCACCCAGTGGAGGTAGTCCATTGGCTTAACGTGGTGGCATTGTCGTTGAGCAAGAATGTAGTGGTAGTGTTATCAAACATTTTTGTAAGCGTGTCGTTGTGAGTTATACCGTTAAAGGTAGTTTGTAGGATAAACTTGATGCTGCTACCTGCAGGAGTAGAAGGGTGAAGTTGTATTAAAAACGAGTCTCTTTTTGTGTGTAAAAATGAAGTAAAGGAAGTGAAGGTTTTACTCATAGGGCTAATACTTTGGATATAACTGCTCAGGGGTATTAAAGTTACAGACACCGTATTAGCATTCAAAACTCCGTAGGAAGTAGTAGTAAAAGGTAAATAAAATGATAAGTTTGAAAAAATTTTAGGACTTACGTCTTTGCTTTCTGCATGTTCACCTGCTAAGCGTGCCGCATACATATTTTGGACTACATTTTCTTTACAGATAGGGATGATTCTGCTCATAGCAGGCCAGAATCCGTCGGAGGGAGTACCACATTCGGGCGTGAAAGAAAAAATCTTATTTTTAGTAGCTTGGTCGCCGTACATCCAATCATCTGAGTCACCATTGACAACATAGCCCACAGTTTGGTTGCCAGTGCCGTATAAGTAATTATTTGCCTTGGTTTTAAGTTTAGCGTATTCTACAAATTGTGCAGAGTCCGGAGTGTAGTAAGAGGGCAAATGACCCCATGGATAGATGAGTAGATTTCCGTAGGTATGATAATTCAGTGCAATTTTAAATTGTTTAGACTGACAGAAATTTCTCACAGCTTGGGTTTCGGGTTCTGAGAAAGGAGCAGTGCCTCTATAGGTAGGGTCGTTAGGGTTGGGAGATGAACCTATGTTGTCGTATCCCCATTGGTAACCGTAATTTCTGTTCAAATCTACGCCGTAGCTACCGCTGCCGTTGTTTCTTCGGTTTTTTCGCCACATGCCTCCCCCGCTGGGATTAGTAGTTTGATTGTACACGTATCCGTCAGGGTTAATCATGGGGATAAAATACAGTTCTCTGTTGTTGATTAAGTACTGAATTTCTGGGTGAGTAGCATAATTTTCTACTAAATAATAAGCATAAAAAATAAGCACGGAGAGTCCAGCGGGTTCTCGTGCGTGGTGGATAGCCGTATAAAGCACTTGCGGTTCTGGTTCATTTATATCTGGATTGTCAGATATTTTGAAGGCTAAAATAGGTCTGTTTTGTATGCTGTACCCAATAGTATCAATTTTAGACACTAAACTGGGGTAGTTTGCTCGCAATGTATTTAGATGTGTAATAAATTCGTTGTAAGTAAAAAAACCGCCCATGCTGCCCAAGGTAAAACCTGTCGGTGTTTTTATTGTATCTGCGGGGTTGTAGGTAGCAGGGATACAAATGGCGTTATCCACCTTTTGAGTATATGAGATTTGGTTTCGTTTTACATAATACTCGATTACATCAGAGATTAAGATATCATATTGTATGTTATTTTGAGTAAGTTTATCTATCTCGGTATAAGAAAAGTCCGATGTAAAAGAATGTCCCTCACGATATTCTCCGTGTTCAACGTCTAATCCTAATTTTGCTAATTTTTCTATTGTTGCGTATATGCGTACTTTTGCGTATTTTTCTTGTGCGGCTGACCAAAAAGTAGAACAGAGTAGGCATATCAATACGTATGTGTAGCCGTAATGCATATTCAAATATATGTCTTATTTTTCAAATAAACAAGATTAAAGTAGTTTATAGTTTCATTTTGGGCGTGTCCCTTCGCTGCGCTTCGGGTCGGCGTGCTGCGGGCTGCGCTATCGCTTCGGTGCTTCGCTGCGCTTCGCACTGCTGACGCACCCTCCGCATGCCTCACGCAGTAGCTTTTGGATGTTTTACCTTGTTTTTATACATACGTTTGCTTTACCTCGTTTAATGTTGATTATCAAGCATTTACAAGGTTAAGCTTCTTTACCTTGTTTTAGCTGCGCTCTTTTTATCTTGTTTTACATTGATTTTCAGACACTTACAAGCTTAAGCCTCAAATACATGGACTTCTTGTAACCCGTTTAACCCTGATTATACAAGTTTTACCTTATTTTAAATTGATTTTCAGTAATTTACAAGATTAAAGTTGATTTTTACGTTGTTTGATGTTCATTTTCAGGTACTTACAAGACTACGTTTTGTATAAGTGGGACAAGTTTGCCAGCTGCTTGCGTGAGGCATGCGGAGGGCGTGCGTTAGCACGGTGCGAAGCCCCTCGCCCACACTTTGTACTCTTGCCCAGGGGGTGGGCGGGTGGGGCGCAGCACCGTTAGCCCGTAGCACGCCGACCTTGTGGGCATGAGCAAAGCGAAACGCCCACAAGGACACGCCCAAAATATCAACCTTTACTGCTATCAAAATTATTTACCTTATTGTAAAAATAACATAGAAGTCCTATCATTACTCTTACTTATCTCGTATCTTTGTTTTGATGCGCACTTTTACTTTGATGGCTAATATCCTGTATACTACTTTGCTGTGTATAGCCCAAAGTAAAGACACTGCTTTTGTACTCTCTAAATCCCAACGACAAAATATCAATACTTTTATCCTACAAAGTACTTATTACCAACATATTACATCTAAAAAAAACACCTTTGAATACCAACTCAAAACCGACAATCTACACAATCCCACAGTATCTCAAAAATGGATACAAGCCATTCAAACAGGATATTTTTCACATACGTATCCTCTTTCTAAAAAGGTAGAATGGAAAAATTACTTACAAACCACAAATTATCTCTCCACAAATTTTTATACTACACAGGGCTTTACAGGAATAGGTTATACACCCTTAGACTCTTTACAACTCCAAACCGATCTAGGCTGGAACTACGACCAACGAGATAGATACAAAAATCATGGCTGGGCAGCTCGCACACTACTTAAATTTGATAAAACCACCCCTGATAATCATCAATGGAAAGCACAATTCAATGCTCGGTACTATAACTTGCAAGTACGTAATAACTTTAACTATAATACAAAATTAGTCTACAAAATACCTATCAAAAACTTGATTAAAATTCATTTAATAGGTCAGCACGCATTCTGGCGAGTAGAAGACTTTTTTTCTAAATCCATTCAGCAAATTCGCAGCGACTCTACTCAATTAGACATGTTCGTTAGCTATCAAATTACCAAAAAATTGCAATTCATCACTCAAAATTATCTCCAAATTCACAATCGAAGATTTAATTTTCGTCCTTTTGAAGTTCAAAAACCTGAGCGAAATAACAGCCAATTCAGACAATTTGGCTATCAACTGCAAGGAATTTTATCCTGGAAGTCTACTTCTTTTAATGTCGATTTTAGCTTCAAAAACAGTGTTGAGAATCGTACTTTTGATTTAGAAAATACACTCAACCTTGCACCTACTACTTTTCAAATACAACGCAATCAAGAAAAACTTAAAGACTATGCACAAGAAATATCTCAGTGGACTTGGAATAGTCAAATTGTTCTGCATAAAAAAGTTACTATTTCGCACAATTTTATTGGTGAGTTGCTTCGTTTTGATACCCCAAGTAAAGATAATTTTGATGACAGAGATGTACTTTTGTACTCCGCAGAACAAGATATAAAATATCAAATACATCCTTCTCTTAAATCAGGTATTTTATTGAGTGGTATATACAGGCATATTGTGTACATTTTTGCCCAGCAGAGTAAAGAAAATTATGTGCAGTATATTGTTAAAATGTCTCCTTATTTAGAGTGGAATTACAAAAGGTGGCAAGTTAAGACAGTTTACCAACAGTGGAGTATGTATAACGTTCATGATTTTGCTTTGATGCGACACAATGACCGTAGCACACGCTTACTAAGTACAGAGCTGCGTGTTCAATGGCAGATGTTTCCTAAGTGGCAGCACAAAGTAGACCTGATGTATAGCAGGCGAAACATTGGCAAATTAGATTGGAGATTATTTACAGAAGTTCCTATTGACACTACTTTTACGCATGACTACGCTTATCGATGCACCTTTTTACAAAAAAAGTGGAGTATGCATGCAGGGTATCATCATTTTTTGCAGCAAAGGCGTTATGAGTCAGGATATAAGCAACAAAGTACGGGCTTATCTAAGTCAATTGCCTTGAAAGAAAACAATTTTCAGACAGGACCCATTATGGGTTTAGAGATATATCCGCAAAAGAACTTATCTCTCTCGTTTGAAAATTGGTTACAGTGGTATTTTACTCGTTATCAATTCAAAGAAAAAGCGAGTTTACCTTTGTTAGTTACTTTTACAGAAGAGCAGCTTATTCAAAAGCCCAAACCCAGGATTATACCTTACTTTTTACTTAATTTTTCTGTGCGTTGGTAATTTTATCGGGTATAGTGAATTTTTTAATAGGTTCAGTTTTATTTTTGGGCGTGTCCCTTGCTGCGCTCGGGTCGGCGTGCTACGGGCTACGCTTCGCTTCGGTGCTTCGCCCCACCCGCCCACCCCCTGGGCAAGGGTTTGAGTGTGGGCGAGGGGCTTCGCACCAAGCCTGACGGCTTGCCCTCCGCATGCCTCACGCACGCAGCTAATAAACTCACACGCTTATTCAAAGCTTTACCTTGTAAGTACTTGAAAATGAACCTCAAACAAGGTAAAAATATATTTTAACCTTGTGACTCATTGAGAGTCAATAGAAAATAAGGTAAAACTTGGGGAATCAGGGTTAAAGTGTTGTCAAAAGTCCATATGTTCAAGGTTTAACCTTGTAAGTTCTTGAAAATCAATGTAAAACAAAGTAAAAAATTTTAATTTTGTAAGTATTTGATAATCAGTACTAAACAATGTAAAACAAATGCATGGATACAAACAAAGTAAGATATCAAAATACTGCGTGCGTGAGGCATGCGGAGGGTGCGTGAGCAGTGCGCAGCGCAGCGAAGC
The DNA here is from genome assembly GCA_025057675.1 of Bacteroidia bacterium. Taxonomy (GTDB): domain Bacteria; phylum Bacteroidota; class Bacteroidia; order JANWVE01; family JANWVE01; genus JANWVE01. The sequence goes on along the minus strand of JANWVE010000008.1, from coordinate 20,758 downwards.
ACCGAAGCGATAGCGTAGCCCGTAGCACGCCGACCCGAGCGTTAGCGAGGGACACGCCCAAAAATTATACTAAAACAATTTGCTCTTCAATATTTTTAGCCTTCTCTGCTTGCTTGTACAAATGAGTTAACCACAAATTAGAGAGCTTTTCTAAAACCGCATTAGCAGTTAAACGTTCATTAAGGTTAGCAAAATCTACTCTGTCTAATTCTTGGTCTTGATTAAAGCAAGAGAATACGGGTTCAACTTCTTTACCTGTGATGGGGTCAACGTGTTTGCATAAACACTGTGCGCAAATTTCCTTCATCATACATTGCATAGGAGAGTTGATGCTGCCAATAGCAACATGGTCAGGTTTGAATATATCTTTGAAAGTGGTATGTCTGGCTTGTTTGACGGCAGCCATCATGCGGTCAGAACCAATGACTACAATATGGTCAATGTCCGTGAGTTTGATGGGAGTTTCGCCTAGTTCGCCTTTGTGGTAAGCCATCATGGCTTGTAAAATGTTTCCTGTAAAGGTTTTATCTTGTTTTCTGCGAGGTTGGATTGGATCGCCCACGTCGTTTGACCAAACCACTACATCGGTGGATTTTTCTATCTCATCCCTTTTGAATACATCAGAAGAGTTTTTGTAACCTGCAAAGTAAAGCACTTTATTGCCTTTTTCTTTCATGGCTTTGGCAATAGAGAAATGAACCGCATTACCCAACCCCCCACCGAGTAAAAGTACATTTTTATTTTCAGGGATATGGGTAGGTTCGCCTGTGGGACCCATCAAGACGATTCGTTCGCCTTTTTTAAGCGTAGCTAGCATACGAGAACTACTGCCCATTTCTAACGCAATAGTAGAAAGCAGTCCTTTCTCCTTATCTACCCATGCGCCTGTAAGTGCTAATCCCTCTGTAACTAATTTTGTGCCTTCAATTATCGTGGCTGTAGTTTCAAAGTTTTGCAAACGATAGAACTGACCTGGTTCAAATTTGCGCGCTGCTAAGGGGGCTTTGACAATTACTTCTACAATAGTTGGCGTTAAACGCACTACTTCTACTACTTCTGCAATCAGTAGTTCGTCTAACTTCTGCGCAAAATCTGCCCATTCCTGCACTTGCCCATTAAGATTTTGTTTGTGAGTAAGCACTCTCACTACATCTTTGTAAAAATCTTTGGCGGATGCCATTGCTTTAACCACGTTTCCATTATAGTCAGGATGATTATCTCCGTAAAAAGAAACGAATTTTCCTTTGTAGTTTAATGAGGTAAAGCAGGCTTTTTCATGGTCTTCGGCAGGTAGTAAAGTGGGCTTACCCTCTAAATCGTACACTATTTTATGTTTTTTGAAGTAGCCGTTTTTGGGGTGCATCTCAAAAGTGCCTTTGTGTTCTTTGTTGTAAACAGTGTTAGGGGAAGTACCTGCGGCTACAAATAAAGAACGACAAGGTAAAGTTACATATTCGCCCGTATTTATCCATTTACCATCTGATAAAAGTTCTGTTTTTTCCATGATAATAGCAGAGATAGCACCATATTCATCTTTTACGGCTTCTACGGGATTAACTTTTTCTACTATTCCGATACCTTCTTCTAATGCTTTATGAATTTCCTCATGGTTTAGGCGATAGGCAGGTGAGTCCACTAAGCGTTTACGATAGCACATTTTAACCCCTCCCCAGCGTTGTACCCATGTAGCAAAATCGGGGGTTTCTCCCGCTTTGTATGCACGTTCTCGTTCCTCTGCGATAATTTTACCGTGTTCTAAAAATTCCTGTAAAATAATACGGTTTTCTCCTTCAAATTGAGAAAGCACAAACTCTTCGCCATAGAGTTCTATCAAGCGCTTGTACCGATTATAGACTTTCTCCACCTGAATAGGATAATACGCAGCTACTTCTGTACTGGTATCAATGGCAGTGAGTCCTCCCCCTATCACAATAGCAGGCAAACGTACTTGTACATTAGCCATAGAGTCTTTTTTTGCTGCACCGCTGAGCTGTAAATTCATTAAAAAATCGCTGGCTTTGCGAATACCACGAGAGAGATTGTTTTTAATGTCAATAATAGTGGGTTTGCCTGCACCTGTAGCTAAGGCAACATGGTCAAATCCTAAATCAAAGGCTTCTTGTACAGTGATTGTACCTCCAAAACGTACCCCACCGTAAAAACGAACGTGGTTTCTGCGGGATAATGCTAAGTAAGTTAAGTTAAGAAAATTCTTGTCCCAACGTACAGTAATTCCATATTCAGACACTCCGCCAAAACCTGCTATAATACGTTCGTCGGTTTCTTTAATAAGTTCTTTTACATCTCTAATAGGTCTAGGCAGTATGCCATTAGGAATGTCTCCTACTAATTCTTTTGCCCAAGGTTCAAGTTTTAAGCCATCTATGCCTACCACGCCAAAACCTTCTCTGAGTAGGTATTGGGTCAGTGTGTATCCTGCGGGACCTAATCCAACCACTAAGACCTTTTTACCATTGTAGGGCTTTTCTACGGGGCAATCACGATTGAGAGGATTCCATTTTTGTAGCAAACAGAATATTTCAAAGCCGTAGGGGAGTTGTAATGTTTCCCACAGCGATGCAGTTTCATTTTGAGGAATGTTCACGGGTTCTTGTTTTTGGTAGATACAAGACTTCATGCAGTCATTACAAATTCTGTGTCCTGTACCTGCTACGGTGGCGTTATCTATCATAATGATAGCTAGTGCGCCTATGCTGTGTCCGATATTGCGTACAGCTTGGAATTCCGAGATTTTTACGTCTAATGGACAACCATTGAGTTTTATTCCCAGTGGATTACGTTCAATTTGTTTTTCTTTATTAAAAAGTCCTTTGCTGCAAGAGTCTTTTTCGCGTTCGTGGCAGGTCATGCAGTAGTCTGTTTCTGCATCAATTTCTAACATAGACATGCGTCTATCCGTTAGTTTGAATCCATCTCGTCTGCGCCTGTATTGTGGAGGTCCGTAAAAGACAGGGATAGTGTTTTCTGTACGAACATCGAGTTCTACTAATTTATCAAAATTGAGTTTATGTGGCACACGGTAAGATACCCACCCTTGTGTTAAAGGAGTATTTTTTGCTTTGTATAGCCATTGTAATAATGTTTGTATATTTTCTTTGGCGTTGGGAGCGTTGTTCTTCTCTTCTTGAATGAGTTGCATGCCCAGTATAGCGATCCTTTGTTCCGTAATAGGTTGGTTACCTATCATTTCGCTTACTTTATGTGTAAGCGTATTGAGTTCCCAAGATGCAGATTGTGTGGTATCAAAGTTTTTATGATACTTTTTGCCCATGAACTCTTTTTTGAATTGGAATATAATTTTAGTTTCTTGGGCGCGTTCCACGTAATAACCTGCTTCTTTTTCTATATTAAACAACTTAGCAATAAACTTACTCAAATAAGGTGCAGTAGCTACTAGCAAATTCCCTTCCTCAATAGAGTTAAATTCTTTTTCTCTTTTTACGTACGCAATAAATTCCACATATACTTCTTTATTCTCTTGTTCAAGAAAATGATAGAAAGTATCAAGCAAATCTTGTAAGCGGTGCGATTTGTACAAGTCCGCGTATTCAAAGCCGAACTGCAATGCTATATTTTGCATACTTTACGATAATCCTTGAATTCTAAAAACAAAACAACTAAACTTCTCACAAAATTGCAAATTTAATGCTAAATACGTATAAGAGTATTTAGATTTTATCAGTTGGTTAAAAAGATGATTTGGGCGTGTCCTTGCTTGCGTTTCGCTGCGCTCATGCAAGCAAGGTCGGCGTGCTACGGGCTGACGGTGCTACGCCCCACCCGCCCACCCGCTGGGCAAGAGTAAAAGTGTGGGCGAGGGCTTCGCACCAAGCCTGACGGCTTGCCCTCCGCATGCCTCACGCACGCAGCAAGTATGCTCATCTCATTTATTCAAAACTTTACCTTGTAAGTACCTCAAAATGAACACTAAACAAAGTAAAACTCATTTTTAACCTTGTAAATCATTGAAAGTCAATTCAAAATAAGGTAAAACTTGAATATTCAGAGTTAAAAGGTTATCAAAAGTCCATTTATTCAAGGTTTAACTTTGTACATGCTTGAAAATCAATGTAAAACAAGGTAAAATGAACGCATTTCAAACAAGGTAAAAAATTTTAACTTTGTAAGTAATTGATAATCAAACCTAAACAAGATAAAGCAAATGTATGTATATAAACAAGGTAAAGTATCCAAATGCTGCTGCGTGAGGCATGCGGAGGGTGCGTGAGCAGTGCGAAGCACCGAAGCGATAGCGCAGCCCGCAGCACGCCGACCTTGCCCACACGAGCATAGCGAGCCGTGGGCAAGGACACGCCCAAAGTCAAGAATAAACTTTTTATATTTATACCCTGATGTAAGGACGCAAGCAGTTTTAAGTTACGGAGTTCTGCGCTAAGAGATAAAAAAATTAAAAATATAATTTGACAGGTTTTATTTTTTTTGTATTTTCGCACCTGTATCAATTTTCAATAAAAATTGAAAATTAGAAACTCGTGAGATGAAAAAATGTTATAAGAAATGTGAAGTTAATTTTGATATTTGAGAGGTGATGTAGTAATTTGCAGGATAAGTGAAATAAAAAAATAAACAAATCAAACTAATTATGTATTATGAGCAAAAGTAAAGTAGAAAGATTATCAAAAAGGGTAGCGGTAATAGACGCTACGGGGTGTACAGGATGCATGGTCTGCATGGAGTTTTGCGAATTTGATGCCATCATCAAAGTTCCAAACCCATTTGCAGATGATCCCATGGTATCATCAATTTGCCAAGTGGACTTGCTGCAATGTACGGGCTGCGCTTGGTGCGCTAAACCATGTCCTTGGGATGTGATTCAGATGTTTAACAGAGAGCTTGTACCCGAAGAAGCTATATTAGAGGACGACGAAATTGCAGAACGTGGCGTTTTATTAACAGCAGGTAATTTAAGTGGAGAGTAAAAAATTTTAATCAGGATTAGAATATGGCAGAAAATACACAAGAAGTAGTAAAAGCAGAAAATACTGCTGCTACGCAAAAAGTAGTAGAGGAAGACAAACACCTATATTTTGGTAACCGGAGAAGCTTTTTAAGCAAAATTGCTTGGGGGTCTTTCTTCGCCTACTTTGGTCTGTTTGTCTTTGGTTCTGTAAGGGGCTTATTCAACAGGGTTATCTATGAGCCTTCTAAGTCGTTCAAAGCAGGTTTTCCGAGTGAGTACACACCTGGCACTGTTGACGAGCGATTCAAATCCACCCAAAAAGTATGGATAATTCGCACAAAGGATGGCTTTATTGCTCAAAGCACAGTATGTACTCATTTAGGTTGTACACCTAGGTGGTTACCCGCAGAGAACAAGTTCAAATGCCCTTGTCACGGCAGCGGATTCTATGGCATCATGGCCGATCCCAAAGAAACTGCGGTGAATTTTGAAGGACCTGCCCCAAGACCATTAGAGAGATTCAAAATTACACTAGATAGCGATGGGCAAATCTTAATCAATAAAGCTGTCGCCTTCTTAGGAGAGAAAGGACAATGGGATCAACCTGGTGCCTTTTTACCTTACAAAGGATGATACTTGAGTACTAGATTTTTAACTTAAACAAGAAATAAAAATAAGAAGCTATATGTCAGACATCATAAAAGTACCTAACAAAAGACAAGTAGTAAAATCCGATGGAGGAGGTAAAAAAGATTTGGTACAGCAGTTCTATGAAAGCCAAATCTACACCTCTATATTTCGCCATGATTATAAGGACAACAAGCGAAATCGTGCTTTGCAGATCGTAAATAATGTGTTTTTGCATTTACACCCTACTCGTGTGAGTCGCCATGCGATTGACGTGGGCTATACGTGGGGTATGGGTGGCATTACTTTATTGCTATTCATTGTAACAGCTGTAACGGGCATATTACTGATGTTTTATTATCGCCCTACCTCTGAATACGCTTACAATGATATGAAGCAGCTTATGCATGATGTGCCTTTTGGCGCTTTTATCAGGAATATGCACCGCTGGGCTGCTCACTCTATGGTAATATGCGTAATGTTACACATGTACAGAGTGTTTTTGACAGGTTCTTACAAGCCACCTCGGGAATTCAACTGGGTAATTGGGGTTAACTTGCTTGTACTAACCCTTGCACTTTCTTTCACGGGCTATCTTTTACCTTGGGACCAACTAGCTATCTGGGCTATTACAGTGGGATCAAATATGGCTCGTGCAGTACCTTTCTTGGGACATGCGGGTCCTTTTGCCCCTGAGTTTCATCAGTTAGTCGGATTCGGTGGCGCTCCTGACGCCGATGTACGCTTTATCCTATTAGGTGGCACAGAAGTAGGGGCTCCTACACTTCTACGCTTCTATGTATTACATACTGTGTTTCTACCTATTGTAACAGCTGTGCTGCTTGCAGTACATTTCTGGAGAATCCGCAAAGACGGAGGTATCTCAGGACCCCCAATGATAGAATTTAATAAGGCAGTTACTGACGCAAGCAAGCTCAAAGTATCTGTGGTAGACCACTTGCCTAAATACGAGTACGTACAAGGATTTAAACAAGTAGAGGGTGAACAGAACTTTAAGGAGGCGATTAGAAAGGATTTAGAAATACTTAAACAAAAAAGTAGTAGTAAGCTTGCGAATCTAATTAATACAATAGACCAAGCTGCTGAACAAAATATTAAAGGCGGTGAGAACACTGAAAACAAAGACAATCATCAAAATCATAACAACACAACAAATACAGATGAGCATCAACACCATTAGATTAAGTTTCATTTCGGTATATAATATCAAATAAAAGAATATGGAAGAGGGATTAAAGAACTTTTGGCACTTGGTTTCTTTACCTGATAACGTACCCATCATTGGTATGCTGGGTTTAGTTATATTCTACACTTGGCAGTCTATGCGTAAGGCGCTTCGCAATGATCGCCTGGGTACTCCAATAGAAGCGAGTATGACAGATCGCGTACAGGTATGGCCTTATTTAGTGAGAATAGAGTTTCTTACATCAGTTGTAGTTATTCTTATCCTTACTGTATGGAGCGTAGGTATTGACGCACCATTAGAAGAACCTGCTAATCCAGGTAGAACACCAAATCCATCCAAGGCTCCATGGTATTTTTTAGGCTTGCAAGAAATGTTAGTGTACTTTGACCCATGGCTTGCAGGAATCGTATTTCCATTTCTAATTCAAGCGGGTTTAATGGCTATTCCGTACGTAGATATCAACCCCAAAGGAAATGGTTATTATACTTGGAAAGAACGCCGTTTTGCTATAGGATTTTTTCTCTTTGGTTTCTTGATCCTGTGGGTTTTTCTTATAATACTGGGAACTTTACTAAGAGGACCAGGATGGAACTTTTTCTTCCCTTGGGAAGAATGGGATGCTCATAAAGTAGTCGCTGCAAACAGTAGAGATTGGCCTGAACTGTTTGGTAAGTTCCCTGCTAAAAACGTAGATGGTTCTATAAATACTGGACACGTAATTATTGGTTCTCTTTCTATAATAGGTTATTACTTCTTTGGAAACTTACTTCTGAAGAAGGTTATCTTACCTCGTGCAACGAAGGATAAAGATATTGTGAAGAAACTCGGACCACTACGTTACGGTACAGTCGCATTCTTTGTGCTTACTTGCATGACAATGCCTATCAAAATTATTCTACGATTGACTTTAGATGTTAAGTATGTGCTTTCAACCCCATGGATTAACTTTTAACAGAAAGGAGATTTGGTAAAGTAGTCATGAAAACATTTCTTAGAAACATATCAAATAATATAAGAGAAAACCTTGCTCAGCTAAGTATTGACATAAAAGTAGCCGCAAGGGAGCTTAGTTGGCGAAATATTCGTGGACTAGCCAAGGATCCGGTTGAGACACGGAACTACGCTACTGTCTACATGATATTTTCAGGGTTACTGTTCCTATCTACTGTATATGCTGCCTTCAATGAGTTCTCAGGCAGAGAACGTCGCCCTTGGAAAAAATGGACAAATGAATACAAAGCGGCAGGACTAAAGATAGCAGACTCTTTACGGAATGCGATAGAAACTAAAAATGGTGAAGTATTTCGCAAAAAGTTGGCAGAGCTAGAAGCAGCTAAGGCTCGCGCTAAAGACTCATTACGAAAATACCCTGCCTACGTCAAATTATCCGATGAGTACTACAAGTTAGCTACACAGCTCCGTGAGTTCAGTAAAGAATTAGCGGATATAAAAGCATACGACTCACAAGATTATTACACCTATACAGAAGCTTTGAAGAAGAACGATTTTAATACTGCAAACAAAATCAAAGCGAAATTAGATAACTATAAGGTACAAATTGAAGGTAAGACAAAACAAGTAGAAGAGACTCGTAAAAAGCGTGATGAAAAGAAAGTAGAATTAGACAAATACGAAAAGATTATCAATGAATTAGACACTAAGATTGACGCTCTGAAAGGTAAACTGATTGTAATAGAAAATGCCAAAAAAGCATATAATGAAAAAAGGGTAAAAGTTCACCAAGTTATCTTGCGTAACTATAGTACTAACAACTTTGGTGAGTACAACATGGACGTTGACCGCTGCCAGAGTTGTCATGCCGCATGGAACGACTCACTATTTAGTGAAAAATATTACAAGGGTCAGTTCAAGGAGGTTAGCTACGAAGAGTTTGCAGAAATGCACTGGAAATTTCATGCACCTGTAAGTGCAGATGAGTATCAAGCAAAGAAACCCGAGGAGCAGAAAAAAATTCTTGAAGAGGTAGCTAAGCATTACAAGGGTAAAGTCAAAGTGTCGGGTAATAAGTTGGCTATTCGTAAAGACCCTTTACAATACCACAGTCCCGAAATCATGAAAGTACACAATATTGAAAAAATAGGTTGTACTGGCTGTCACGCAGGACAAGGAAGAGCTTTAAAGGCTTCTCATGCACACTCAAGACATGGTGAGCCTGACTACGACCACTACTGGGAAAGACCTCTTGTTCAGGGTAAATTTGTTGAGTCTAGCTGCCAAAGTTGCCACAGTACAGCTATCAACTTACCCATGGCGGAAACAGTCTCTCTAGGTAAAAAGCTAGTGTTTGACCTTGGCTGTAATGGATGTCATGCACTGCCTAATCAAGAGAAATATCCTGTCCGCAAAGTCGGTCCCAATCTCGCATACGTAATGAAAAAAGATAATCCTGAGTTTGTTTTCAACTGGCTACTTAACCCCAAGGATTTCTACCCTCACACCAAGATGCCAAACTTTTATCTTGAGGAGATAGATGCCCGTAATATTACAGCTTTTCTTAATAATTTGACTGAGAAAGACACTACCTATAAGCCTCTAAAATATCCAGGTAAAGGAGATCCTATAAATGGAAAAAATTTAACCCTTCAAATTGGGTGTACAGGTTGTCATAGCATAGATAAGATAGACTGGGCATCCATTTCAAAAACTCCTGCTTTACGTGAGGGCGCAGGCTTCGGTCCTAATCTCAATAAGGTTGGCTCAAAAGTAAATGAAGACTGGCTATACGATTGGCTGATTAACCCTAAACATTACTACTCTGAAACCAAAATGCCAAGTATGCGACTCACTGAACAAGAAGCCTCTGATATCACAGCATACTTGATGACCCTCAAAAAATCCGAAAAAACTAAATTCAAACCTGTTGATGCGGCTGCGTTAAAAGATGCAAATAATATCGCAAATGGAGAGAAAATGGTTAAAATGTTAGGCTGCTACGGTTGCCACAATATTCGAGAGGATATAAATAAACTAAGTAACGTCAGTGTGTCATTAACAGAAGAAGCTGACAAAACCACTCATGAATTTGATTTTGGAAACACCATAAGAGGGGATAGATACAATGTAGGACACACATGGGAAGGCTGGATAAAAGGGAAAATACGGGATCCTCGCCAGTATTCTACCAACCGCATTCCTTTAATGATGCCCAACTTTGGATTGAATGAAACCGAAGTAGAAGCTATTGCAGTAGCCATTAAAGGGTGGACAAATCGTAAGGTCAGCGCCCAATACCAACCTCATTACAACGATATAGTTGCAAATTATGACGCAGGACAGTATTTTGTTAGGGATAACAACTGTATTGGATGTCATCAGATTGAGGACTACAAAGGTGCTTATATTCACCAACAGATACCCGAACCAGCCAATAGACCACCTTTACTAACACATCAAGGGATTAAAACCCAAGAAGACTGGTTACTTAAGTTCTTTAATAATCCAAAACTTGATGGTTATGGGGTACGCCCTTGGCTCAAAGTACGCATGCCATCTTTCCAGCATTCAGACGAAGAATGGGGCTATGCTATACGCTACTTTCTAGCAATCAAGAAAAAACACGTAAACTATGAGAACTACAAAAACGTCCCAACAACACCAGAAAAAATAGCAATGGGAAAAGCACTGTTTGAAAAATTTCAGTGTGTAAGTTGCCATTACATAAACGGACCTTCTATGGAAGAGCAAACCAAAGCTGGAAAGCTAGCACCAAATCTAGGTATGACTTATGAACGTTTGAAACCTCAGTATGTTCATGAATGGATAGGATGGCCTGCTAGTCTAATGCCAGGAGTGAATATGCCTAACTACTTCGGTGAAGGTTACACAACGACATCTGTTCCGGATAGCAGCTTGGCTAAACTTGGTATGGATACCAAAGCGATAGCAAGATATCAGGGTGAAGCGATTAGGGACTACTTATTCTACATGAACTCCAACATACTTAATGATGATAAGAAAAAACAAAAGCCTAATAAAACTCAAAATCAAAATAAGCGAAATAGATAATTAAACGTAGTAATTAATTCAACAAATAATTCAACAAACAAAAAACATTCGGGTGCGGGTATGCTTCTGCCCGTGCCGAATGTACAAAAAAATCATAAATAAAAAGCAAAATTTAAATTTACTAAAATAATGACTATGAAAAAAATCATTCACTTCGCAATCGTAGTTAGTTTAATCAGCACCATCGGTTGTAAAAGCAAATCCGTAAGAGAACCTCTAGTCACCGGAAATGCTGACTCCTTGAAAAATGCCTTAGAAAATAAAGGAGAGAAGAAAGGAGGAGCAGAAAATACAGGTGGTAGTGCAAGTACTGAAATTGTATCTGGCGAATATACAGTAGAAGAAGTCAAAAATGGTGGAACACTATCTGGTAAAGTTACATTTAAAGGGAATGCTTCTGTAGAGGATTTTGTAGTTGTGAAAGATGCAGATAAATGTGGTGTAAAAGGCGGAAAACTTAAGTCAGACCGACTGATAGTGGGACCGGGAGGGGGGCTAGCTAATACTTGGATATCCATTGCTAATATCTCAAAAGGAAAGGCTTTAGAGAAAAAAGAAGCTTTGCTTGATCAAAAGGGATGTTTTTATACTCCTCACATTCAGCTGGTAGCCGTAGGTGCAAAGGCTAGGCTCAAAAATAGCGACCCCATTCTACATAATGTGCACGCTTATACAGATGAGGGTAAATCGAATAACCTCTTTAACGAGGCTATGCCACTTAAAGATCAAGAAATTGTCAAAGAGATTACTCAAGCAGGAGTATTTCCTATGGTGTGTGATGCAGGTCATACATGGATGAATGCCTATTTTATAGCAGTCAATCATCCTTACAATGCTCTGACAGATAATAGTGGTAACTATGAAATTAAAGACATACCGCCAGGAAAGTACAAAATCCGTGCTTGGCATGAGGGATATAAGGTTACTAATAAGGAAAAAAAGGACAATGGTGATTATTCTTACACCTTTGAACCCCCTTACATAGTGGAAAAAGAAGTAGAAATAAAGCCTGGTGTAAAAACAGAATTAAATTTTGAAATTGTAGGTAGGTAAAAAGATTATTTGAGTATGAGTACAATAAAAGCATTCATAAAGGCAGACACAAAGGAGCAGAAGCCCTTTGTAGGAGGATCGTTGTCGGGATTATTCACTGACATGCCTCCTGTAAAGCTAATAGACACGCCTGTAGTGGTAGCATTCATTGTAACAGCCGCTGTTTGGCTCGGATTTGTACAAGCAGCAGGCTGGTTTTTAGCTATGAAGTTTCATGCTCCATGGTTTGGGCATTCCATGTGGACGCACTTCGGTAGATTCAGAGCAGTACATACCTCAGGTATGGCTTTAGCTGGATTTGGAACTTTTCTAATGGGCTTGTCTTACTATATGGTTCCCAAGCTTACAGGAAGAAGAATGGCATTCGGTCCGAAGATGGGCTGGGCTATTTACGGATTATGGAATCTCTCTTTAATAGTAGGTTTTATCTCTGTAATGATAGGTGATAACCAAGGTATTGAAGTAGCCGATTTAGGACCTTATGCCTCTATTCCATTATTTATCGCTTTCGCAATGTTTGCGACCACAGTATTGACAACAATTATCACTAGGAAAGAACAAAAGATGTATGTAACGCTTTGGTACTTGACTGTTTGCGTAATATGGGCAAGCATGAACCTTATACTGGGATATGTAATCATTCCAAACTTCACCACAGGTGTGGACAACATGAACTTACATGGTGCATATTTACATTACACTGTGGGGCTACTGATTACTCCAGGAGGTATAGCAATAATTTATTATTTTCTACCTTTGGCTGCCCAAAGACCACTATACAGTCATAAGCTCTCTCTTATAGGCTTTTGGACAATAGCACTAGTCTATCCTTTTGTAGGTGCTCACCATTACTTATACGCGCCTCTACCCAAGTGGGTGCAAGATATTGCCATTGCAACTTCATGGTTACTAATGGTACCCGTGCTAACCGTAACACAAAACTTCTACGGAACAATGACAGGTAACTGGAAACGGTTTAATCAAAACCACGGAGTACGCTTTTTGTTATTAGGAGCATTCTGGTATTTTCTAGGGTCCTTACAAGGTTCTCTTGAATCTTTTCGCGCTGTACAAGACCTAACCCATTTCACAGACTTTGTAGTAGGGCACGCACACATGGCTACTTATGGCGCTTTCATCCTGTTTATATCCGCAGGTGGCTACTATGTAATTCCAAGAGTTACAGGCAGGCGTTTATACAGTAAAGCGCTTGCAGATTGGCACTGGTGGCTAACAGTTATCGGATTAACGGGAATGCTTGCAGTGCTCACCTTCCAAGGCCCTTTGCAAGGACAAATGTGGGCATCAGGCATTGATTTTGTGGACTCAATGGCAGCTATGGTTCCTTTCTGGGAAATGAGAACCTTCTTCGGATGGCTATCAGACGTTAGTCAAATCTTGTATGCTATTAATATCATACTCACTATTGTAAAAGGTCAGAAAGTACCTAATGCCACAGACGATTTCATAGAACCTAAGCAACGTACCAAAGAGATAGAAGAATTATTAGAACTAAAGCAAACTGTACAAAGATAAACAAAAACGAAAGTGCAAGAATATGCTAGAAAGATTTAAGACAATTGCGTTAATAGCAGGAGTAGGGTTCTTCTTCCTTGCGGTAGCAATACAGCTGATTCTGCCTATGCTACTTAAAGGAACGCAGACTGACGAGATCATTAATTACAAAGGAGAAAAAGTCTATGCTCGCCCTTATACAGAGTTAGAAGCAAGAGGACGGAAAGTCTACCTACGAGAAGGGTGCTGGTATTGCCATTCACAATTTGTTAGACCTACCATTAACGAAAACGCATATTACGGTCCTGTATCCCAAGAGGGTGAATATGCATTTGACAGACCTCATACATTTGGTACACGCCGCATAGGCCCGGACCTCACCCGTGAAGGAGGTAAAAGAACTGATGATTGGCATATTGCTCACTTCTACAACCCACGATATACTGTACCACAAAGTCTCATGCCTTCTTTTACTTGGTTATTTGAAGGCACAGAGCTTAATGCAGATGGAGAACGTGTCCCAAAAATGAATGCAGATGGTGCAGCGCTTTTAGCATATATGCAAAGGTTAGGTAAAGATATCGGTGAGTGGAGAAACTATAATGTACCCACAGGCACTGAAATAGCTACTCCCACAGCTATTACATCAGAACCCATGAGCGTCCGAATTGCAAAAGGTAAAACAATATATGAAAACAAATGCTCGGGATGCCATGGCAGGATGGTTATTGCAGACAAGGTAGCTGATGTAGAACCTGACCCTCAAAATAAGGGCATAAAACTAGATGCACAATACTACCTAAGGGACATAGACATGTATGTGAGTGAGACCAAGTTAAAACAGTTAGAAGTCAATATCCAAAAATTTGACTTCTCGTGGTTCAAACAAGCTATTTTCATGCCTAACGTGGAAAACATATACTTCAAATACCGAGGTATGCTTCCTCGTCCCAAAGAATGGTGGGACACCATACAGATGAAGAAAAACAAGAGCAAAGGTGAGTACATGGTATATTTTAACGGACCCGCAGACCCATTCTTAAAACCAAAGCCGCGTTATTTTGAGCAAGGTATATACAAGTTCCGCTCTACTGACGCATCTTCTTTACCCTTAGACTGGGACATTTATCGCAGTTTAGTTAAAGGCTTAGCAGGTTCATCCATGCCCTCATGGCATGACCACACCGTCGGATATAAAATGACTGACGTGGACAAATGGTATGTAATTGATTACATTAAAACCTTCTCCCCGCGTTATGCAAAAGAAAAACCAGGAAAGAAAGTTACCATTCCTGACAACGAACCTGCTCGGACACGCGAAACAGAAAAAATGGGACGCGCTGTATATATTATTCAACAATGTTGGCAATGTCATGGCGGTGCAGGTCATGCCGATGGTTCTGCAGCAGACCAGTACAGCTTCCACGCAAGCTTGGATGCCTGGGGCGGAAAACTCAAAATCGCTAACTATAATAACGGCATATTCAAAGGTGGGGGTGACTCATGGTCGTTGTACAGGCATCTAACCGCAGGTATTGCAGGAGGACCTATGCCCGTGTATGCAGATGCAAACTTTATGGTCATTACCAAAAGCATTTTGTCAGATGAATTTTTAAATTCTTTTGCATCTGCGGTTAATAATCAAGGCAAGTCTATGTTTACTAAAGAAGACGTGGAAATAGTCAAAACATTCCTAGAAAAACTCCCAACCAAAAAACAATTTGACTCTCTTCCTGAATACGAAAAACTCAATCGCGCTCAACAGTATAAATGGTACTTGATACATTACATACAATCCCTTGCTGAGAAGAACTCTGCCCACACTCTGCACTACAATTACGACGGAATGTTAGGACTTAACCCTGACTACACTAATTTCAACGAAAGAGAACGCTTGTATAAACTGTATGTAAGGGAAAGAGAGATGGAGAAAAAACGAAAAGAGGAATTTTTAAGGAGTAAGGGTAAAAAAGATGCCACAAGACCCAAAGAGGAAACACAAGTACCCAATAAGGAAGATCCCAAAAACAAATAACCTCACAATCGGCTGACACAAAAATTAGCCGATTTTTTTAATTCTATTGCATAATAATAATTTTTTACTCTTTTTTGGGCGTGTCCTTGCTTGCGTTTCGCTGCGCTCATGCAAGCAAGGTCGGCGTGCTACGGGCTACGCTATCGCTTCGGTGCTTCGCTGCGCTGCGCACTGCTCACGCACCCTTCGCATGCCTCACGCAGAACATCCTGCAAGTATCTTAAATCATCTATACTCTGTTTAACCTTGTAAGTAACTCAAAATAACGCAAAAACAAAACTATGCATAAAATGAGATAAAAACCTCAAAATACAGGGTTAAATGCGTGAGGGGCATGGAGCAAGGGCGTTAGCCCTGTGCGAAACGAAGTGTAGCACCGCAGCGAAGCGCAGTGCGCAATGCCCCGACCCGAGCGCCAGCGAGGGACACGCCCAAAAAAGTAAAAAAGTAAAATTATTTTTTAGACTTGATATAATATCCATACCGTTATACCTTTATACCATACGCCTACGTTAGAATTTCAAGCATATTAACCTTGTAATACATAGAAGTAAATCTAAAAATCACTTTTTTACGTAATTTTGTTTGTGATGCGCGTAGATATTATATCTGCTGTACCTGATTTATTACATAGCCCATTACAACATAGTATCCTAAAGCAAGCCCAACAAAAAGGTTTATTAGAAGTGTACATCCACAATTTACGAGATTATGCAACAAATAAACATAAACAAATCGATGACACCTTATATGGTGGAGGTGCAGGTATGGTCTTAATGATAGAACCCATCGATAATTGTATTTCTACGCTCACGCAGCAGAGAAAATACGACGAAATCATTTATTTATGTCCTGACGGAGAACTCTTTACTCAAAAAATAGCTAATCAGATGAGCATGAAAAACAATCTTATTTTACTGTGTGGACACTATAAAGGAATAGATGAACGCGTACGAGAACACCTAATAACCCGAGAAATCTCTATTGGTGATTTTGTACTTAGCGGAGGAGAACTACCTGCCCTAGTGATCATAGACGCTATCGCTAGACTAATTCCAGGGGTTTTGTCTGATGAAACCTCTGCTCTTACAGACTCTTTTCAAGATGATTTAATTGCACCCCCCATTTACACCCGACCTGCTAAATATAAGGGCTGGACTGTTCCTGAAGTTTTACTTTCAGGTAATTTCGCTCAGATAGAAGAGTGGCGGTACGAACAATCTATCCTCCGAACGCAAAAAAGAAGACCTCATTTGATACTCAAGTTTAAAAAATAACTTGCAAGTTTGCTTTTTTCTCTTTTATTTTGAAATTAGAATGAAGCCTACTATATGCAAGACAGAAATCCGATTACCATCATTGACGAGAACTCAATCATAAGGGGCAACCTTCAATGCAATGGTCATTTAAAGATAAATGGTAGAGTAACAGGCAATATAATAACCTCTGGTAGAGTAGTTATTGGTGTTAATGGTTTTGTAGAAGGAAGCATTATTGCCCAAGAGCTGGAAGTAATGGGAGAAGTGATAGGCAACGTCTTAGTAAAAGACTTATTAACATTAAAACCTACAGCACGTATACTAGGCGACATACAAATTACTTATCTGATAATAGAAAAAGGAGCTAAGCACGTAGGCGGCTGTAAGATGGAATTAGATATGGCGAATGCCATACCAGAATACTCTACAAAAGAGTTCAGGTTATTATCCAGCATCCAAGGTTAATTTTGTATATTTTAGATTAGCAACTACCGCGAACGAGTAAAAACAATAGGTATCAAAACATACAAATAGATTGTGATTTAGAGTATATGAAGGTTTTTTAAGGAGCTAATGAATGAATTTTGAATTTTTATGGTATGAGCGAGATAAAAGTGAAAATAACTTTGCCCTCACCGTTCCAGAAAAAAGGTAGGAGAAATAGATCACAAAATTTTTGCATAGAGATTGTGGCAAATCATTTCAGAGTGATTACAAGTATAAGCTAATATCATAGTCTTAAAAAACAGGCAATCAAGATGCTATTTTCTTTTTACAAAAAATAGGTATGAATTAGTTATTATACTAATCCCATTTTTGCTTTGTACAAAAATTCATCTTAGAAAGTTAGGTTTTTTAATTTTTTGGGCGTGTCCTTGCTTGCGTTTCGCTGCGCTCATGCAAGCAAGGTCGGCGTGCTACGGGCTAACGGTGCTGCGCCCCACCCCCTGGGCAAGAGTAAAAGTGTGGGCGAGGGCTTAGCACCGTGCTGACGCACGCCCTCCGCATGCCTCACGCACGCAGCAAGTATGCTAATCCCACTTATATAAAACTTAATCTTGTAAGTATCTGAAAATGAACATTAAACAAGGTTAAAATGCATTTTTACATGGTAAATAACTGAAAATCAATACAAAATAAGGTAAAACTTTTATATTCAGGGTTAAAGGGTTAGAAGTCCATGTATTCAAGGTTTAATCTTGTACATGCTTGAAAATGAACACAAAACAAGACAAAACAGACGCAATTCAAACAAGGTAAAAAATTTTAACCTTGTAAATATTTGACAATCAATATCAAACAAGGTAAAGCAAAGATACGTCTAAAAACAAGGTAAAACATCCCAAAACTGCTGCGTGAGGCATGCGGAGGGTGCGTCAGCAGTGCGCAGCACCGAAGCGAAGCGTAGCCCGTAGCACGCCGACCCGAGCGCAGCGAGGGACACGCCCAAAAATAAAATTAACTCGCAAAAGAACAAAGTGAAATGAAAAGTCTCTTTTTACTATTTTTTTCGGGTAATTTTGACCAATTCTACCTCAAAAATCAAGGTTGAATTAGCAGGTATAGTACCTACCGCTCTCTCTCCATACGCTAATTGAGGAGGAATTTTGAGAATAGCTTTTGCTCCTTCATTAAGCATAGCAATCCCTTCGTCCCAGCCTTTTATTACTTGACCTGTACCAATTCTAAATCCAAAAGGTTGGTTGCGGCGATAGGAACTATCAAACTCGTTACCATTTTCTAATGTACCCCTGTAATGTACATACACACTATCGCCCGTATTAGGTTTCTCACCTTTTCCGTCTTGCGTGATAAGAACTTTTAACCCTGTGGCAGATTTAATAGCTTTATTTTCGTCAAATTCTACAGGTTTGGATGATGGAGTAGTATTATTAGTGATTGAAGTATTGTCTGTTGTTTTTTTAGTTTGATTAGGGTCTATGAGTAGAAGTTCTAACATCAGCGTAGTATTACTTGGCACTTCGTGGTCTATGCTTGCTTTACCAAAGCCCATGCTCGGCGGAATGGTTACATTTACCCGAGTACCTGCTTTCATAAGTAACAGAGTTTCATCTAATGCTTTGATATAATTACCACTACCTATTTTTATGAATACAGGTGGATTACCTTTTTCTTGGTTAGAAGCTAATATCTTCCCATCTTTTATGGCTAATCTGTAATAAACTTGTACAATATCCCCTATTTTAGGAATGTCTCCTGTACCTTCTAATAAGGTAGCTATCTCAAGACCTGATGCAGTCTTGTGGGTCTGCCCTGCTTTTAGGGGACTATTTTGTGCAAAGCCACAGTAAATCAACAAAGCAAATAACAAAGTAATAAGTATTTTTTTCATGTCCGCAAAGGTAGTAATTTTCTTTTTATTTCATATTTTTGGACAAGTAACCTATAACTTTGCTGCATTTTTACAAAAATTGGAGTTTTAGAGTTATGAGTTATAATTTTATATTAAGTTTATTTTCTTTTTGCAAAAAATAGGTATGAATTAGTTATTAAATGTTTTTTGGGCGTGTCCTTGTGGGCGTTACGCTGCGCGTATGCCCACAAGGTCGGCGTGCTGCGGGCTGCGCTTTCGCTTCGGTGCTACGCACCGTGCTAACGCACGCCCTCCGCATGCCTCACGCACGCTGCTTTTTGATGTTTTACCTTGTTTTTAGACATATCTTTGCTTTACCTTGTTTGAGATTGATTATCAAACATTTACAAGGTTAAAGTTTTTTACCTTGTTTCAGATGTTGTTAATTTATCTTGTTTTACATTGATTTTCAATTATGTACAAGATTAAACCTTGAATATATCAACTTTTTACAACATCTTAACCCTGGATATTGAAGCTTTACCTTGTTTTCAATTGAATTTCAATGACTTACAAGGTTAAAGTATATTTTTATCTTGTTTACAATTGATTTTCAATTACTTACAAGATTATGTTTTAGATAAGTGGACTTAGTTTAATAGCCGCTTGCGTGAGGCATGCGAAGGGCAAGCCGTCAGGCTTGGTGCGAAGCCCCTCGCCCACACTCAACCCCTTGCCCAGGGGGTGGGCGGGTGGGGCGTAGTACCGTTAGCCCGTAGCACGCCGACCTTGTGGGCATGAGCGCAAGCGAAACGCCCACAAGGGCACGCCCAAAAAACATCAAAACATGATTTCTATATTTTTTACTATGATAATTAAGAAATTAAATCATCGATTGTAACAAATTCTTATATTAAAAAGTATAAGTGAGTAGTTTAATTTGTGGGTACCTATGAAAACGACCACTTTTTACTTATTCATTTTAGCAGTATTAAATCTTACTGCGCAAAGTCTGGTTACTTTTATGCCTGAGAGCATGACACAAGTTAATAAAGTAATCAAACATGGGGGGCATTTATACGTAGCAGGCTCATTCACAGGTGCACCTGATGATTACTTGGTTAAAATTAATGCAACTACTGGAGCTATTGACGCAACGTGGGACCCTATGTTAGATGGACCTGTCATGTGTATGGAACTCTCCACAGATGGCACTATCTTGTATATTGGAGGAGCTTTTACTACAGCAGGCGGAGCATCAAGAAACTACCTTGCTGCTATCAACACCAGCAATGCTATGGCAACTACATGGAATCCAAGTCCTGATTTTGTAGTTAATTTCATGACAAGGAGTTCAAACAACACTATATTCATTGCTGGAGATTTTACTTCAGTGAAAGACAGTGTAGGCAATGTTTTTACGAGAAATGGCATGGCTGCTATTAGAGCAACTGGGGGAGTTACAAGTTTTAATCCCAAGCCTGACACCGTGAATCCATTACGAGATTTAAGCATCTCTACTGACGATAAAATAATACTCGTGGCACAAGGTAATGGATCTATATTTTACAATACTTTTACTCTTCGAAGACATTTTGCTGCCTTAGATGCTGTAACAGGTACCCCCCTAACTTGGGACCCTAATTTCCCAACTGGAAATGGTGTCTTCGATATAGAGGTATCGGGGACAACTATGTATTTATGTGGCAGCTTTAATTTTTTAGATGGCGGAACTACAACAAGAACAAAAGTAGCAAAGTTTGTAAACGTAAGCTCTTCT
>JANWVE010000089.1 GCA_025057675.1 Bacteroidia bacterium | reverse complement strand
GCAGGCAGAGACTTCACGGTTAAGGAAATTATCTCCGCAGATGACTATCAAATTACTATTCGGGGCATCAAAGTATTGTACGAAAAAGCCCAACCCTTCACTACTTTGGGCGAAACACAAACCAACTCCTTGCCCGCCGAATATCAAGCCGACTACATAGATGAAGTCTTCCCCGCCGACTTTATGTTTATTTAGGATATGATGGGAACAACAACCTTGAATTTGAGGGCTACGTGAGCAAAATAGGCGCATCTGTGCCTTTGGAAATCCACTGCGAGGATAAAGTTTTTTTGCTCAAAAGAAATTCGTTTGAAGGCAAACTCTTTCAAAAAGCTACCCTTAAACAAGTGTTAAATGAAATTTTGCAAAGTTTTCAAAATCAAATAAATGAACCTTTAAGTATCATTGAAAAAGGCTTGCCTGATATAGAAGTAGGGAATTTGCGTATTGGAAAAGCCACGTATGCGGAAATACTACAAAAACTCAAAGAAGACTACTTTTTTGTGCTGTATTTTAGACCTCAATACCTTTACATGGGTTTGCCATACTTAGAGTACGAAAATACTACCCCCAAAATTCTCGACTTTTCTAAAAACGTGATAGATACACAAAATTTGCGTTTTCGTAAAAAAGAGGAGGTTAAAATTAAGGTTAAGGTAATTTCTATTCTTCCGAACAATGAGAGAATAGAAGTAGAAACAGGAGATAAAGAAGGCGAACTGCGAACTTTATACACTCAGGGTGAAAAAAATAAGGACAAGTTGCAAGCATGGGCAAGTGCCCAAATAGATTTGCTCAAATATGAGGGCTATACAGGGAATTTACTTGCTTTTGGTGTGCCGTTTATTCAACACAGTGATAGCATAAAACTGATAGATCCGCACTATCCTCAACGAGGAGGAGTATATGTGGTGGATAAGGTTAAGGTCAGTTACGGTGTAAGGGGGTTTCGCAGAGAGATAGAAATTGGCAAAAAAATCGGATAAGATTCAGTTGTGTTTACGAAAAGAAAACTACGATACACGTAGCATTAAACAGTAGATAAACAGTAAATGGCAAGTTTTTATATTGTAATGTACGCAAAACATACAATTTGTTTTTTGTTTGAAATGATAATTGTATATATGCTTTAATTCCATTCTCTAATCGTTCTTTTTTAAGGATTTGTAAGGATTCAGGCAAAACTAAATTGTATAATTATGCAATGTTTTGTATATCACGTGTACTTTTGGTTGTGTACTCCGTGTACTTTTGGTTTTAGCTGTGATATTACAAGGTTAAAATTTTTTACCTTGTTTGAACTGTGTCCGTTTTATCTTGTTTTGTGCTCATTTTCAATTATATACAAGATTAAACTTTGAATACATGGACTTTTGATAACCCTCTAACTCTAAATATTCAAGTTTTACCCTATTTTCAGTTGATTTTCAAGTATTTACAAGGTTAAAATATACTCTAACCTTGTATATTATTCATTTTCAAGTACTTACAAGATTAAGTATTGAACAAATGAGATTAGTATGCTTGCACCTTATCTGCGTGATGCATGCAGAGGGCAGGCTGTTAGCCCGTAGCATGCTAACCTTGCTTGCGTCTCGTCGCGCTCATGCAAAATCACGCCTAAAAAACTAAAAATACCACCTCCGCAAAACTTATCTTCTTATTTTCAATTTATTAGGTTCTATTCCTCTTCTGTGTCGTATCCCAAAGTAACACCTGTATAATAATATTTGATAATGTTTTGATATGTAAAACCTTGTGAAGCCATACCAATAGCACCTTCCTGACATAATCCTACGCCGTGTCCAAAACCATATCCCTCTATAATTACACAGTTCTCCCGCTCTTGATACTTAATTTTAGCAGATTTTAAGCGTAATTGCGCGCGCATCGTGTGGTCGCTCAAAACATAATCAGCATCCCTATACATGATTTTACCTGACCTACCACTCTGGTCAGGCAAATAATACCAAATACTTGGTAAACTATCACTCGTGAATAAAACTTTACGCCACTCGGTAAGCGGTATAACCACAGTCCATCTGAAATTTTTTGAACGCTGACAATACTTACCATCTAATACAGGTTTCAAATATGGTATTTCTTTGTTCCAAACTTCTTGGGCATCCGCAGTAACCCCTCCGCAACAAGCAGAAAATAACGCATCTATCAAAGCACCTTGATACATAATTACCTCTCCACGAGTGCTGAAAACCGCATCTACAATAAGCTTATGCCCACTAACCCCTTTGTACGCCTGACAATGCTGCTGGTCGCATAAATGAAAACCCTCCTGAATGTGTCTTTTATATCCGCGTATGGCGTACGTGCGCGCACACAAAGCCTGTGCTTTTAGGGCTTCTATCTGCTTAATCCTGCCTAACTCTGACTCAACTACTCCACATAAATACCATTCTATATGTACCTCATTTATCAAGGTTAAAAAACCTTGAGCATTAACAAAAGTAATTAGCTTTCCCTTGTAACTACCAGAACGTGAAGCATTCTTCAAAGTAAATTCCGCATGAATAGCATTCGGGTAAATATACAAAGTATCAAACACTTCCACTACTTCACTACCTTGATACACTTCCACTTTTCTACTCCCCGCCCTGATAGAAAAAGGACTATCCTTAAAAATGGTTCTCTTGAATTGTGCTTCATAAGTGCTTTCTAATAACCATACTTCGTGCTTTTCAGAATGATAACGTACAGATTGAGGTAAAATATCACTCCATAGACCAATTTTTACCTCTCTTGCCTGCACGTGGAATATACCTGCAAGAAAAAGTGTCCCCACATAGAACAAGGTTACAGATAACCTTATTTTGCGTGAGGCATGCGGAGGGTGTGCGTTAGCACAGTGCGAAGCACCGAAGCAAAGCGCAGCCCGTAGCACGCCGACCCGAGCGCAGCGAGGGACACGCCCAAAATAAAAATATCTCTGACTATAATACCCTAACATACTTTTTACTTGCTCAAAATCAATACAGATGTACAAGGATTCCTTCGCTTCATCAAACGTTGTTGTAAACGCTCATCATTACGATAGTTTTGTGCAGTAAGAAAAGCAACCCTCCGCTCCAAAACTTTGAACCCCGTACCCTCTACCATGCTTACAACCTCTTCATCAGACTGAAATAAATACAAATGATCTACCGACTCCATGTTGATAGATGCAGTTAAAAATAATAATCCTCCCTCATCCAAAGCAGCATAAATACTTTGCAACAATTTCTCAGGATTAGGAAGATGTTCCAATACCTCCGCACAAATCATCACAGCATTTTCTTTTTGACTAATAGCCTGGGTGGCATCCTCTATACGCACAGGTATAGGTGATAAACCCAAAAATTGACTTACCTGATCTGTAACCTCCCTTGCCACAGGACTTATATCTATACCTATGCCTTGTAAATGAGGGTTATTTTTAAGCAGTAAAGAGGATAAAAGTCCATGCCCTATGCCAATTTCACAAGTTTTACCCTGTTTTTGCTGCGTCAGAGGGATAAAAATTTGAAGAAAAATGCGTAAAATCTCAAAATAATTAGAGGAGAATAAATAGCTAAATAGTAAAGCAGGATAGTAGATTTGCGTCATGTATGCTTTATTTTGATAAACCTCTGCATTGACTTGCGCAAAATCTTGATAAGCGTATACTTTGTTGCGTACAAATTCTATTTGTTTTTGTTTGAAAGTATCGCAAAAATGGATGTAACCTTGTATAGCTTGAGTAATTTTTTGTGTATCATTTTTACATAAATGGGCTATGATCTGTGCGGGAATATCAGCTATAAAAGGATATTCAGGATTGTAGGTAGGAATGTTTTCTGTTATTTGTTTGACCTCGGGGTATAGTGAGAGTAAAATACGCCTGTATGACTCTATCTGTTGAGTGCTATTTTTTAGATGTTCCATGCGGGAGAGATTCAGGTACAAAAATAGAAAATTTATTTTGTGTTTAAGATTTTAGTGAGTTTTAATATTTTTTGGGCGTGTCCCTTCGCTTGCGCTTCGGGTCGGGCTACTCCGCACTACGCGTTCGCTTCGGTGCTTCGCTTGCGCTTCGCACTGCCTAACGGCATGCTCCGTATCCCTCACGCAAGCCGCTTTTAGATGTTTTATTTCATTTTTATATATATGTTTGCTTTACCTTGTTGGATGTTGATTATCAAATGTTTACAAAGTTAAAATTTGTTACCTTGTTTGAAATGCTATTACTCTACTTTATTTCTTTATCATTTTCAAATATGTACAAGGTTAAACCTTGAATACATAGACCACTTTAACCCCATATCTCCATTTTACTTTATTTTCTATTGATATTCGATGATTTACAGGATTAAAGTATATTTTTACCTTGTTTAACATTCATTTTCAGGCACTTACAAGCTTAGTATTTGAATAAGTAGAATTAGCATACTTGCGGCGTAGTTGCGTGAGGCATGCGGAGGGTGCGTGAGCAGTGCGAAGCACCGAAGCGATAGCGCAGCCCGCAGCACGCCGACCTTGCTGGCATGAGCGCAGCGAAACGCAAGCAAGGACACGCCCAAAAAAATATCTATTTCCTACTTACAATTGATATTTAATGAAATATGCAATCTGCCTATTAACAGCGTCACTATTTTCTATCATCAAGTTATGTCCCATATTTTCAAAAAGAATTAAACGCCCTTGCTGTATTTTTCTTGTACCTATTTCCATAATTTCTTGTGTAGTCTGCTGATGGATAAAAAAATTAGGAATAAGATTATCCCTCTGACCTGACAAAACCTGAGTAGGTACACTTATCCAGGGTAAAATATCATACACAGGTTCGTAAAGCATATTTCTCATAAATGCGGCAATTTGAGAAGCATATCCACATACTTGAGTAAAATACTTCCGATGTAAATCATGAAACCACTCCCACTCTGACCTCCATTGATGAAAGTGATAAGTAATACTCATTATTCTATTAGTAAAAGCGGTAAGAGCAAACTCAGGCGTCAGCTTGGGTACTAAATACTCTATCTCTTGCCGTGAAAAATACTCAAACCCAGCAGGTGCAATCAAATGAAGACTTTTTACCCTGTCAGGATGCCAGTAAGCCATAAAAACAGCAATTTGTCCACCCATAGAATGCCCAACTATATGACAACAAGATAAATTTAAATCCTGCATAAAAGCACAAATAATACGTGCTAAATAAGATACACTATTTTTCTGGGGTGCAGTTTGTATATCTGTACCATGCATATCTACTGCAATCACTCTAAAACCCTGACTGTCCCAAAAAGGAATGTTATAACGCCAGAATGAACTATCCCCAGCTAAACCATGTAAAAGCAGTAATGTTTCTCTACCCTGACGCTCGTTATCAAAATAGCTAATGCGCTGACTTTGTACAGAGGTTACTTTTCGAATAAAAGTCATTTCTCTAAATGAGTTATGGTTACATCCAAAAAATAAGAACCTACAAGTATAAGAAAAAACCTATTAAACCAAAAAATAACAGATAAACGTGGCTAATTTTTCAATGGACATAATTTTATTATGTCTATATTTTTGTTATTTTTGAGCTATGAGTACTCAAAAAGTAGACTTGTTGAATATTGGTTTAATGCTATTTTCGTGTGTTTTAGCTTACTTCTTGCCATTTGAGTTATTTTTATTTTCTTATGCTGTATTAGGTCCTTTGCACTATCTTACAGAGATAATATGGCTACATAAAAAAGAATACTTTTCTAAAACAAGATATGACTTCTTGATACTTGGGGCTTTGGCTGTTCTAATTTATTTTTTGGGTTATCATTCTCATTTTGAAACTCCTCGGCAGCACATGATGTGGTCTTCAAGTGTAGTATATTTAGCTTTTATGTTTGCTTTTGCGTTTGCTTTGTTCAGTAAAATACTTCATCGGTTTTTGTTTATTTTAGGAGCATGTTTGCTTTTGTTAATCATTGACCGCAAAGTGCCTGATCCTAATAGTTTTATTCGTTTATTTGGGTTGTTTTTACCTACTTTGATTCATGTATTTGTGTTCACGGGCATGTTTATTTTAGTAGGGGCTTTAAAGTCTAAAAGCGTAACAGGGATAGCCTCTTTAATTGTGTTCTTATCTTGCGGAGCAAGTTTTTTTGTTTTTATTCCCAACGTATCTTATCAAGCCAGCGAATATGTGAAAAATAGTTATCAAGGATTTTATATGATAAACATAGAACTCTCTCGCATACTTGGCTTAACAGAAATAAAAACGATACCCGAGGTGTACTCCTCTCCGTACAGTATTGCGATAGCTCGCTTTGTATCTTTTGCTTACACGTATCATTATCTCAATTGGTTTTCTAAGACGTCGGTAATTAAATGGCATAAAGTTCCTAAGTTACAATTATTTACAGTAGTAGGCATTTGGATTATTGCCTTGATTACGTACGGTATAAATTACAACATTGGATTACAAGCATTATATGCGTTAAGTTTTTTACATGTTTTTTTGGAGTTTCCGCTCAATCATCAATCGTTTATACAAGCAGGTAATTTAATTTTTAGAAATAAAATAACTACGTCAGTATGATTTTTTGGGCGTGTCCCTCGCTGCGCTCGGGTCGGCGTGCTGCGGGCTACGCTATCGCTTCGGTGCTTCACTGCGCACTGCTCACGCACCCTCCGCATGCCTCACGCAAAGCAGCTTTTTCATGTTTTACCTCGCTTTCATACGTATATTTGTTTTACCTTGTTTCATGCTGATTATGAACTATTTACAAAGTTAAAATTCTTTACTTTGTTTGAACTATACTCATTTTATCTTGTTTTGTATTCATTTTCAAGGATTTAAAAAGTTAAATCTTGAATACATGGACTTTTTAAGACACTTTAATCCTGTATCTCCGATTTTTACTTTACTTTAAATTGATTTTCAATAGGTTATAAGGTTAAATCTTGTCTTTTACTTTATTTAGCGTTTATTTTCAAGTACTTACGAGGTTACACTTTGAATAAGTGGATTAGTTTATTGGCAGCGTGCGTGAGGCATGCGGAGGGCGTGCGTCAGCACGGTGCGAAGCCCCACGCCCTCAACCGCATAACCAGGGGGTGGGGGCGCAGCACCGTTAGCCCGTAGCACGCCGACCTTGCTTGCATGAGCGCAGCGAAACGCAAGCAAGGACACGCCCAAAAAACTTATCTTTCATTTATTAAAAATTGTTTAAGCATTATCTCTGATCTCAATCATCAAAAACAATAAAAAAGCATTGGTAAAATACCAATGCTCTCTTACTTGATGGTAAAACGCGCTGCACTACCTACTCCAAAGTGATTTCTAAACCTAGCCCTCTCAATTCGTGAAGTAATACGTTGAAGGACTCGGGGATATTAGGTTCAGGAATGTTATCACCTTTGACAATGGCTTCGTAAACCTTTGCTCTGCCCACTACATCATCAGACTTGTAAGTAATAATCTCTTGTAATATGTGTGCTGCACCAAAGGCTTCTAATGCCCATACTTCCATTTCACCAAATCTTTGCCCTCCAAACTGTGCTTTACCACCAAGAGGTTGCTGTGTAATTAAAGAATAAGGACCAATAGAACGAGCATGCATTTTGTCGTCTACCATGTGTCCAAGTTTAAGCATGTAAATGACCCCTACGGTAGTTTTTTGGTCAAAAGGTTCGCCTGTTTGTCCGTCGTAGAGTTGTACTCTGCCGTCTGCGGGCAAACCTGCTTTGATAAGGTATTCTTGTAAGTCTTCGTATTTTGCTCCATCAAAAACAGGTGTAGCAAACTTAACTCCTAGCTTTTGTCCTGCCCATCCAAGTAAGGTTTCGTATATTTGTCCTAAATTCATACGGGAAGGAACTCCCAAAGGATTAAGCACAATATCTACAGGAGTACCATCTGCTAAAAAGGGCATATCCTCAGGACGAACAATTTTTGCTACTACTCCTTTGTTACCATGTCTGCCTGCCATTTTATCTCCTACACGAAGTTTGCGCTTTTTAGCTACATATACCTTAGCTAACTGAACAATACCTTGGGGCAGCTCATCCCCTACCGATATATAGTGCTTTTCTCGTTTATGTTTGCCTTCTAACTCATTATAGCGGAGTACATAATTATTGAAAAGCTGCTTTATTGCTTGGTTGACTTTCTCATCATTTGTCCAATCCCGAGAAACCATTTCTATGTATTTATTTTCATCTCTCAGGGTTTGTAATACTTTGGCAGTGAATTTGGTTCCAGGTTGGACTTTTAGTTCACCAAACTTATTTTTGAC
This sequence comes from Bacteroidia bacterium, assembly GCA_025057675.1. Lineage (GTDB taxonomy): Bacteria > Bacteroidota > Bacteroidia > JANWVE01 > JANWVE01 > JANWVE01. The sequence goes on along the minus strand of JANWVE010000089.1, from coordinate 3,131 downwards.
AGACTTAGCTCTTATTTTGGAGTTAGGATTATCCACTTCTAATAAGGTACAGAGTTTATCAAACATAGTGTTATCTAGCGCTTTTTGGTTTTTAAAGTGCTGAGTTTCTAACTTAGCCAGAAGTATTTTGTCCTCTTTTCGGCTGGATACTTCTTTTCTTTGGCGAGTGAATAGTTTTTTATCTATTACGACTCCTAGTAGTCCTGGGGGCGCTTTAAGAGAAGCATCTTTTACATCTCCCGCTTTATCTCCGAATATGGCGCGGAGCAGTTTCTCTTCGGGTGTAGGATCTGTTTCGCCTTTTGGTGTAATCTTACCAATGAGAATATCCCCTTCTTTAACTTCTGCACCTATTCGTATCATTCCGTTGTCATCAAGGTTTTTTGTTGCCTCCTCGCTTACGTTAGGAATCTCCGCAGTAAGCTCTTCCTCACCTCGCTTGGTGTCTCTTACCTGTACTTCAAACTCTTCAATATGAATGGAAGTAAATATGTCTTCTGCAACTACTTTTTCAGAAATTACAATAGCATCCTCAAAATTGTAACCTTGCCAAGGCATGAAAGCAACTAAAAGGTTTTTACCTAATGCTAACTCTCCTTTTTGAGTGCAGAAACCTTCTGTGAGAGGTTGCTTTCTCTTCACCTTATCACCTTTTCGGACGATAGGCACAATATTAATACAAGTATCTTGGTTAGTTCTCTTGAACTTTGTTAACTTATATTCTTTCTCAGGACCGTCAAAAGATACCAGCTCTTCTAGCTCATTTCTATCGTATCTAACAACAATTTTATCCGCATCTACATAGATTACTTCCCCATCACCCTCCGCTAAAATAACAGCACGAGAGTCAATGGCTACTTTTCCTTCTAAACCTGTACCTACAATAGGTGCCTCAGGGCGAAGCAGAGGTACTGCCTGACGCTGCATATTTGAACCCATCAGCGCTCTATTTGCGTCATCATGTTCTAAAAACGGAATGAGAGAAGCAGCAATACCTACAATTTGGTTAGTTCCGATGTCCATGTATTTAACTTCATCAACATTGGCTATTGGAAAGTCGCCTTCGTAACGAACTTTTATCTGGTCGCTTAAAAAGCTTCCGTTTTCATCTATAGGAGTGTTCGCGGTGCATATTTTCTGTCTATCCTCTTCCTCAGCACTTAAATACACTACCTCTTTTGTCGCCTTTCCATCTTTTACCACACGGTAGGGAGTTTCAATAAAGCCCATGCTATTTACTTTGGCATATACACAGAGTGAGGAGATAAGTCCGATGTTTGGACCCTCGGGGGTTTCAATAGGACATAAACGACCGTAGTGCGTGTAGTGAACATCTCTCACTTCAAAGCCTGCTCTCTCACGAGATAGCCCTCCAGGACCCAAAGCGGACATACGCCTTTTGTTAGTAAGTTCTGCAAGAGGATTAGTTTGGTCAAGAAATTGACTAAGCTGACTTGTGCCAAAAAACGAGTTGATAACACTAGATAAACTCCTTGCATTGATTAGATCCTGAGGTCTGAACACTTCGTTATCACGTATGTTCATCCGTTCGCGTATAGTACGTCCCATACGTGCTAAACCCGTACTAAATTGTGCGTATAATTGCTCACCTACGGTTCGTACTCTACGGTTAGAAAGGTGGTCAATATCATCTACGATATACTTGTTGTTAATCAGGTCTATCAGGTGGCGTACAATAGCTACAATATCTTCACGGGTAAGAACTAAGCTCGTGCCGTTAGGATCTATACCATAACCAGACAGTTTTTTGTTAATTCTGTATCGCCCTACTTCTCCTAAATCGTAGCGTTTTTCAGAGAAAAATAACCGTTCTATAATCCCTTTTGCGGTTTCATCATCGGGGGCGTCTGTGTTTCTTAACTGACGATAGATAAGTTCAATAGCTTGTTTTTCTGAGTTAGCACTATCTTTTTGTAAAGTATTGAATATAATTTGATACTCATTGATGTTTGCCTTCTCGGGTACTACAATAATAGAGTCAATATCTGTTTGTTCTAAAATTGTTTCTATATCTTCTTCTTGTAGAACATGATCGCGTTCAAAAATGACCTCATCCCTTTGGATAGAAATCAATTCACCTGTATCTTCATCTACAAAATCTTCAATCCAGGTTCTAAGTACTCGTGCAGCGAGTTTTCTTCCTATTGCTTTTTTTAGTTCTTTTTTATTGTTTTTGATTTCTTCTGCTAACCCAAATAGTTCAAGGATATCTTTATCGCTGCTGTATCCGATAGCGCGTAGTAGAGTAGTTACAGGGAATTTCTTTTTACGGTCAATGTACGCGTACATTACGTCATTAATGTCTGTAGAGAACTCTATCCAGGACCCCTTGAAAGGAATAACTCTTGCAGAGTAAAGTTTTTTGTTATTAGGGTGTTTTGTGGAGCCAAAAAATACCCCTGGTGAACGATGTAATTGGCTTACAATGACTCTCTCTGCCCCGTTGATGATAAATGTGCCTTTGGGGGTCATGTAGGGAATGTTGCCAAGAAACACTTCTTCTTCTACTGTTTGAAAGTCTTCATTTTCGGGGTCATTGCATGATAGTCTCAATCTAGCTTTGAGGGGTACGGAGTAAGTTAATCCTCTTTCTTGGCACTCCTCAATAGAGTAGCGGGGAGGGTCAACGAAATAGTCTAAAAATTCTAATTTGAAGTTTTCGCGTGAGTCTGTGATAGGAAAGTTCTCTTGGAATACTTTATTTAGTCCTTCTGATGCACGGTTGTCAGGTGTAGTTTCAATTTGTAGGAACTGCCTGAAGGACTCTATCTGAACGTCTAGGAAGTCGGGGTAGTCAATGATAGGTTTTGCTTTGGCAAAACTGATACGACCTTCTGGCGTAAGATTAACGGTTGTTTTATTAGATGATTTAGCTTTGGCGCACATATATCAATAGTTGCAACTTTATGCTGTGAGCAACTTGCAAAGTTACGAATATTTGTTTTGTTAGTTCAATATTTACCTTTAATTTTTATCTTAATTCTAATGAATAACTGTATAAGTTCAGATTTTTTTGGGCGTGTCCCTTCGCTACGCTTCGGGTCGGCGTGCTGCGGGCTGCGCTATCGCTTCGGTGCTTCGCTTGCGCTCCGCACTGCTGACGCACCCTC
>JANWVE010000088.1 GCA_025057675.1 Bacteroidia bacterium | reverse complement strand
TTAGATGATAACATTGCCCCTGATTATGGTAAATTAAGACAAATGTTTCAAGTAGTCAATTTGAATAAAAATCAAGAAGTGTTAGAAAAAGTATTACAAAACAATTACATTGACACAGAATTAGTTACCATATTTAACTTTGAACGCGGTTTTACCCAAACTGATTTTGTCAACTTTTTAGCTTATTTAGGTAATTTGACTATTGAAAAAGGTTTATTAGGTAATACAGTACGGTTTAAGATACCGAACAAGGTTACTCAAATTTTGTATTGGCAATACTACGCCGAGGTATTACAGAGCCGTGCTGAACTGAAACAGGATGAGATAGTCTATCAAGTGCAGGATATCATTCTGCAGATGGCTTTATATGGACATTATGAAGCGTTTTTGAATATAGTAGAGCAGTTGTTAAAACGGCTTTCTAACAGGGACTATCAGCGGTTTAGTGAGAGGTATGTGAAATTAGCATTTTTGGCGTATATTTCGCAATCGAGTATTTTTGATATAAAAAGTGAGCAAGAGGTAGAGGGTGGTGGCTACCCTGATTTGATGTTTTTGCGCAAGCGCCCTGAATCAGAACATCATGAGTATGTGATAGAGTTAAAGTATTTGAAAAAAGAACAAGAGGAGCAGTTAAATGAAGTAAAAGAAGAGGCTAAGACACAACTTTTGAATTACTACCAACGAGATAAAATGTTACAGAGTAAAGCATATTTACATTTGCTTGCGGTAGTATGCGTAAAAGATACGTTACACGTAGAAGAGATTAAACTATGATTTTGTGCATCATAACCTTGTAAGTACATGAAAATGAGAACCAAACAAGGTTAAAATATATTTTAACCTTGTAAAATGTTGAAAGTCAATTGAAAATAAGGTAAAATTTTGATATAGACGGTTAAAGGATTATCAAAAGTCTATGTATTCAAGGTTTAACCTTGTAAGTACTTGAAAATCACAATAAAACAATATAAAACGACAGTAATTAAAACAAAGTAAAAATTTTTAACTTTGTAAGTACTTGATAATGAACATTAAGCAAGGTAAAACAAAAGCATGCATAAAAACAAGATAAAACATCCAAAAGCTGCTGCGTGAGGCATGCGGAGGGTGCGTCAGCAGTGCGGAGCGCAGCGAAGCACCGAAGCGAAGCGCAGCCCGCAGCACGCCGACCCGAGCGCAGCGAAGGGACACGCCCAAAAAACCAAACCGTTCTTAGAGTTGTTATACTGCACAACGCCTCACTGAATATAAGAATTTTTCTTAACTTTGCTATCTATTTAGATAAAAATATGCACGTAGCCATATATGTAGATAGCATCCAAGAAGCTATAGAATACTATCAATCTATCTTACCTTTTGAAGTTAAATACGAGTCTCACGACTGGGGACTAATACAATACAAAAACAACCGTATAGCCCTACTTCGCAGAGATACTACCCGCCATGAACCACATATCGGTATCGAAATAGGTCCCCAAGATTTAGAAGCTATCCTCAAAAAACCCGAATTTGCTAACGCAAACGTAGAAAAACATAGAGATGGTAGCGTAGGATTCTATACCAAAGATAAATACGGCAATACTTTAGAATTTATACACTTATAGAAAAACATAATACGTGATTTCAAAAAAATTTTTTGCGCACTCCATTATCTACACAATAGTAGGTGCATTACCCCTAGCAACCCCTATACTCCTACTACCCCTATATACAGCTGTTTTATCAGAAGGACAAGTTGGCGAGATAGCCCTCTACATTGCAACAGGGTACGCCATGCAAATTGTAGCTAACTTCAGCTTAGATGGCTCTGTAAGAACCTTTTATTTAGACTATCAGAATCATTCTAAACAAATAAAAGAGTATTTATCTACTGTTTATATTTCGCTGATAGGCATAGGTTGTTTGTGCCTTATTCTGTTCAGTGCATTAGGGATGTGGATATTTCCCTCTTTACTGCATTTATCTTTTTTTCCGTTTGGTTTTTTGACTATATTAACTAGTATTCTCAACAGTTTTTTTAAGACTTATGCAGGACTTTTGATTACCCAGCAAAGAGCCGTTCGTTTTTTTTACATCAATGTAGTTCAATTTTTACTTACTATAACCATAACTGGTGGAGGATTATACTGGTTTCCTCATACACTTTGGGGACCCATTGCAGGGCGTTTTGGGTCTACTTTCATACTCTTTGTTGCTACCTTATTTTTTTTTATTCAAGAATGTGGAGCGAAATTCAAATATATTTATTTGCATAAAATGTGGAGATTTTGTATAAACATGACCTTGTATTACCTGTTTGCATGGGTTTTATTGTATTTAGATAGGTACATTATCAATCATTATTTAGATACGAAACAAGTAGGTTTATATGACTTTGCAGCAAAATGCGTAGCACCTATTGAACTTTTAGTAATAGGTTTATCTAATGCAACTATGCCTAAGGTGTTCCAAGCATGGAAAAGTCAAAAGATCTATCATACAAACGTAGAAATTAGTCGCTACTTTAATATCATGACCTCAATAACCTTGCTGTTTATCGCTTTTTCAATCATTTTTTTACCAATTTTAGTACCCTTGGTTGTCAAAAAAAGGGTGTTTTATCAATCTTTTGAATATATTCCCTTTTTAGCAGGTAGCTATGTTTTTCTACCCTTGCTGAACGTGTTTTTTTATACGCTTTTATATCTCAAAAAAACAAATATTATGAGTTCCTATTTTGCTTTTTGTGCAGCAATACAAATACTTTTCATGCCCATACTTACTCAAAGATTCGGAATATACGGTGCTATAGCAACAGTTATTATGATGAAGTTCTTAATGATGGCGACCTTTTACTGGGGTGCTAAAAAACACTTTAAGTTCTATTTTAATTGGCTCAAACTGTTTTATCTGCCTTTATTTTATCTATTGATGATTATAGCAGCTGGATATCTGAACATTCCTCAAACCTATCCTGCCCTGATATTAGTCATTTTAATAGGTATTATTTATTTCAAACCCCTAATACACCTTATTTACACCCTTAAAAAGCGATGGATATAGTTTTATGCTCTATCTTTGAATATAAATGTTATTTTTGCCTGAAATGAAAGCTTCACTCTTATGGATGTATTTAGGGTTATTATTATTTTGTGAAGTACATGGACAATCCCCAATAGTAAGCTCTGTAAAAATAGGTAATACTACCTACACAGTGTATCAAGTTTTATGCGACCTATCTAAAGATGAGATTATAGCTAAATTACTTACTCACTATCAACAGTACAAGATACGCCCTTTTGTACATCAAAACACTATATTAGCCGAGAACATCATTTATCCCCCAGTAGATGTAGATAAAAAACTCACTATTCAATACATCATTGAACCCGATGGCAATGCAAATGCCATCAATATGGTACTTTGGTACAATAAAATCAATATCTCTCCACAAAATTTTGCCGACATGGCAACAAAAGCTAAACAAAGTCTTATTTATATCTTTGAGGGTCATTTACTTAAACAAAATGCTGTCTTTAATCCTACTACTGATGAAGTACCGCAAAATCAAAGCAATATAGAGCAACGTTTAACAGCTATTGAAAACATCTTGAAAGATATACAAATGAAGTTAACTTTTTCTAATAATATCAATCAAATGCCTGTAACTTCCTTTGAGGATGCACTCAAGCTCAAAATGCGGTCTGAACAAATTAGTCTTAAAGAAAAAGAATTGCTCAAACGAGAAGCAGAGTTAGAAGACGTAGATTTTGCTTTGCAAGCTAAGCAAAAATCTTTACAAGAAAAAGAAGAGGCACTCAAAAAAGTTTCTGACTCAATACAAAAACAAATTAAATATCTTGAAAAGTTAGCTCAACAAATTGATGCACACTCTAAAAAAGATACAATTCTTACAGAAACAAAATCAAATAAAAACGTTAATACTCAAATGGATCAGAAAAATACCCAAAAATCCAAAAAAGTAGCCGATAGTTTAGAGAAACAAAAACCCATTAAAGATACTCTCAAAAAAATGCCTAGGGGTTACATAGTACCTAAAAAAGATACAACCCAAAAAACAATCGAAGCAGTTAATAACTCAAGTGTATTTACGTTTAAGGGTACGCCAGTCAAGTATAACCCTGTATCTTATACTGAACTAACCCCTGAACAAATAGATACTCTCAAATATCTACGCGAAAACTTAATTCAAGAGCAGTTTATGACCTCAGGTCAGAAAAGTACTCCCTGTTTTACCTTTAATTTAGATATGAACACCCAAGAAGCAGTGCAGATTATTACGGCTTACATGGCGGGCTTAGGATGTCCTAAGTATGAATTTAAAGAAAAGTGTATTAAATACAATCTTAATGAGGGAATACCTTTGTTAAAGATTACAAAAAATATGGAGTGCCTATTTTACATCACGCCTATTAACGAGGAGAATTGCAGAGTAAATGCTGTTTTTAACATATTAGGCACACCACTAACCCGAAGAAACAACCCAAATGCCGCTTTTGAGATGGAAAGATTAATTTTACATATCATGGGGAAATTATAGTATGTTGAATTTAGACTGTTTCTAAATTTAGTTATTTTACGCACTTTTATTGACATAGGGCTGTTATTTAAGTAGTTTTGTATCATAAAATTCATTAAAAATATGGCTATCAAGATCATTTCTGATTGTATCAACTGTGGGGCTTGCGAACCTGAATGCCCTAACACAGCAATATACGAAGGAGGTGCTTCATGGACTTTCGCAGGGGGTACTACGCTAAAAGGTACTATTGACTTTGGTGATGGCACTACTATTGATGCTAATGCACCTCAGCCCGCTCTTGCGTCTGATATTTACTATATTGTACCTGAAAAATGTACAGAATGCGTAGGATTTCATGAAGAGTCACAATGTGCGGCTGTATGTCCTGTAGATGCTTGCGTACCTGACCCTGACTATGTAGAAACCAAAGAGGAACTAATGGATAAGAAAAATTGGTTACACGGCTAATTAAATCTTAATTTGAACTAAACGATTTGCTAAGCAGTGAACAAAAAACTCACTGCTTTTCTTTTTTTGTATATTGGATGAAAAGATATATTTTTCTGGGCGTGTCCCTCGCTACGCTCGGGTCGGCGTGCTGCGGGCTACGCTATCGCTTCGGTGCTTCGCTTCGCTACGCACTGGGCTAACGCCCACCCTTCGCATGCCTCACGCAAGGGATCTCTGAAAAAGCCATTTCTCTGCATTTTATGCAAAGTTTTAGTTTGTAAGTATTTGTACTTCAAGCTTAAACAAGGTAAAGACATAATTGTATAGGTCAACTGCGTGAGGGGCATGGAGCATGCCCGTCAGGGCAGTGCGAAGCGCAGCGAAGCACCGAAGCGAAGCGTAGTGCGAAATGCCCCGACCCTTGCGTTAGCAAGGGGCACGCCCAAAAATAAAAAAATCTAAAACATCAATCAGCCAGATGAATTACAGCATAACTCTAAAATTAAACTACAGTGTTTGAGCATGAAAAGATTTTCGCCAAGTAAAAAAAGCAATAGTCGCCATAACAGCTAATAAAGCATATAAAGCCGCCGTAAGATAAATTTTTTGATAGGCAAATAAGAATATACACATAAAATCATTAAATGCCCATATTAACCAATTTTCAACCCTTTTTTTAATCAAAAAAAACTGTGCAACTAAACACATAGCCGTAGAAAAAGAGTCTAATATAAAAGGATAGTTAAGATCATCCTTTATGTATAAATGATTGAGGGATAATTTATGAAAAATTTGTATAATCAACCCTGAGAGCAAGAGTATAGCAAAAGGGAAGAGTATTTTTTCAGTTCTATTTAATCTGCTCAATGGAAGTTGAGGCTTATCCTTGGCACCATATTTCCAATTATACAAACCTACAAGAGAGTTAATAATAAAAATTACTTGTAAGCTCATGTTACCATAGAGATTTGCTGTACTAAAAATGTAGATGTACATCAGGCATCCCATAATGCCGAATATCCATCCCCATAAACTCTGACGTATAGTCAAAAATACAGCTAATACAGAAATAACTACGGCAATTAACTCAATCATAATAAACTCTGATATGCATACCTTAACAATTTTAACAGAGTTTTTAATTCTGTACGTATCCTAATAAAATTATTTTTTCACGATGTTGGGTAACGTGTTTAGTTCCATTTCTTGTGTCCAATAAGCGGCACTTGATATTTTGTAGAATAAAGTCATAATCGTAAGCATCATGGTCAGTTACAAGGATAACTATATGATATTGCTCTAATTGCTCTTTGCTCATGGGTACAGATTGCATGCTTATATTATCTACTTCATAATAGGGGGCATGAGGGTCATTATAGTCTATATGCACAGCACCTGCTTTTTTGAGAATACGAATAATGTATTCTGATGGAGAATGCCTCAGATCCCGCACATTTTTCTTAAAAGATGCACCTAGGATCAGAATTTTAGCTTCTGAAAGTTTTACTCCTTGTTTGGCAATTTCACGAATGGCTTTATCTACTACGTAATAAGGCATACTTTCATTAACATTAGCGGCAAGAGTAACAAAACGAGTTTCAAAGTCATAAGAACGTGCCAGCCAAGAGAGATAATAAGGGTCAATGGGTATGCAATGTCCGCCTACTCCGGGTCCGGGTAAAAACTTCATATATCCAAAAGGTTTAGTTCCTGCGGCCTCTAATACTTCCCATACATTTATATCGTACATTCTTTCACACAATAAAGCTAATTCATTGACCAGGGCAATATTTACACTTCTGAAGATATTTTCAAGTAATTTTTCTAATTCGGCTACCCTTGGATTACTAACTATATACACTTTTTGAATAACTTGAACATTAACTAAAGCCGCTAAGTAAGAACTCTCTTGGTTTATCCCTCCTACAACTATAGGAGTATTATGTGTATTGTATTGCTTATTACCTGGGTCTACTCGCTCGGGAGAGAAAGCAACAAAAAAATCCTTTCCTGCCTTAAATCCACTTTTTTCTAGCTCAGGGATAAGGTACTGTTCAGTAGTACCTGGAAAGGTAGTACTCTTGAGAATTATGACTTGACCTTTTTGCAAATAACGCGCAATGTCAGTAGCGGCAGATAGAATATAGCTTAAATCTGGATCTTTAGTGGGAGTGAAAGGGGTAGGAACGCAAATATAAATGACATCTAAGTTTTGTACTTCTGAAAAATTAGTACGAGGAATGAGTTTTTTACTTTGAATTGCGTGCTTAACTTCTTCATCATCAAGGTCTTCAATATAGTTCTGACCTTGGCTAAGCATATTTATCTTGGTTTCAGATATATCTATACCCCATGTCATGAACCCTTTTTTGGCAAACTCTAATGCTAATGGTAAGCCCACGTAGCCCAGCCCTATCACCCCGATTTTAGCTGTTTTTTCTAGTAACTTATTAGCTATACTCTTGGCAAGTTCACTTTGTAGTTGAATATCTGATGGGTCAAAAAGTTCCATATTATTTATATTTATTAAAATGAATTTAGTTTTGTTCGTCGCTATTTGATACAGACTGTTTATTTCTATCTGAAATGAAAGTATAACCTTTCATAATACCTCTTCCATGCGCGCCGCTATTTCGAATAAAATTGAGGATTTCATCTCGCTCTTCTGTGGCTTCAAAGTCTCGTTCTATAATTGTCAGAGCGTCGGAGGTTCTTATACCTGATAAGTAGATTACCCTGTAAATTTCTTGAATTTGCCTGATAGTTTTGTTATCAAAGCCTCGCCTACGAAGACCGATAGAGTTAATGCCTTCATAACTAATAGGATAGCGCCCTGCTTTGGTATAAGGAGGGATATCTTTACCTATCAATGAACCTCCTGCAATCATAACATGCTTACCAATAGTAACAAATTGATGTATCGCAGACATACCCCCTACAATAGCAAAATCATCAATTACTACATGTCCTGCCATGTTTACTGCATTTGCGAGAATGCAGTTACGCCCGACAATACAGTCATGAGCTACATGAACATAAGCCATAAGCAAAGTATTATCTTTAACCACCGTTTTATACCTATCTACTGTACCTCTGTTAATAGTAACGCACTCTCGTATAGTAACGTTGTTGCCTATTTCTACGGTAGTGTATTCCCCTTGGAATTTTAGGTCTTGTGGAATGGCAGATATAACTGCACCAGGAAATATTTTACAATTTTTACCAATTCTAGCTCCTGAGTATATTACCGCGCCCGTTCCAATCCATGTACCCTCATCTATAACCACGTCATTATCAATAAATACAAACGGGTCTATAGCTACATTGTTTGCAATTTTTGCGTTAGGATGAACGTAAGCTAGAGGTTGTTTCATACGTATTTTTATGCTTTATTTTTAGGAATTACACTTGCAACGAGCTCAGCTTCACTAACTAACTTTCCTTCTACTGTGGCTTTACCGTTCATTTTGCAAATACCACGTTTTAAGCTGACCATTTCTAACTCAAATACAATTTGGTCACCAGGTATAACAGGTTTTTTGAAACGAGCATTATCAATAGCTACAAAATATACCCATACATCGCTTGGGTTCTTAATTGTATTTAAGAGTAGAATGCCTCCCACTTGTGCCATAGCTTCTAGCTGCAATACACCTGGCATGATAGGATTACCTTCAAAATGTCCTACAAAAAAAGGTTCGTTAATGGTTACATTCTTAATACCGATAATTTTTTTGTCATCAAAATAAGTTACTTTATCTACTAATAAAAACGGGTAACGGTGGGGAAGTATCTTTTGTATGGCATTAATGTCAAATACAACTGCGTTGTTACTACTACCAGTTTGATACTGCTTAGTAATTTTTTTAGCACGTATAGCGGCTTTAATTTTTTTAGCAAAGGCAACATTTGCTGAATGTCCTGGTCTTGCTGCTAATATCTGTGCTTTAAGGGGTGCGCCCACTAATGCTAAATCACCGATTAAATCTAATAACTTATGCCGAGCTGGTTCATTATGAAAATGCAGCTTAATGTTATTTAAAATTCCTTGACTAACAGAAACCTTAGGCTTATTGAATAGCTTAGCTAAATACTCTAATTCCTCGTCAGTTACTTGTCTATCTACAACCACAATAGCGTTATTAACATCTCCGCCTTTAATTAAACCTGCCTTCAAAAGAGACTCTAACTCATGTAAAAAACAAAACGTTCTACATGAAGCAATTTCTTTGGCAAAATCATTGATATCTAAAATAGTAGCATGCTGACTACCTAATACAGGTGAGTTATAGTCTACCATTACTGTCATACGGTAGCCGTTAAGCGGTAGCGCAGCCATATCAATTTGTTTATTAGGGTCACTATAATGAATGTTTTGATCAACAACAAAATACTCTCTGTCTGCACTCTGTTTTTCAATGCCAGATTTTTCTATAGCCTCAACAAAGTATTTGGCGCTACCATCCATAATAGGGGGTTCAGGTGCATCTAATTCAACTAATACATTATCTATACTCATACCTGCTAGGGCGGCAAGGGTATGTTCTACTGTATGTATTTTCACGTTCCCTGCGGCCAGAGTGGTACCACGTGAAGTGTCTACTACATTATCTACGTCTGCGTCAATGATTGGATGACCCTCTACGTCTAATCGCTTGAACTTAATCCCATGGTTTTCGGGTGCTGGTCTTAAAGTCATGTTAACAAGTAATCCTGTATGTAACCCTACACCCGATACTGTAATCGCCTCCTTTAAAGTACATTGTTTATCTGTCATGACTGTAATTTTTTTATCTCTTGTTTTAAGTCTTGAATTTCTTGATATATTTCAGGTAATTTTCTCCATAAAACCTCGGTACGAAGCTGTTTTCTGTAAGGTTGAGCAGGTGAACCTCGCCATGCTGTCTTAGGAGTTTCAATGTCATTAGAAATCCCTGATTGTGCTCCAATCTGTGTCCCGTCTGCTATTTTAATATGTCCTACAATTCCCACCTGACCCCCTATCATACAATACTTACCTATCTTTGTACTACCTGATATACCCGTTTGTGCTGCGATGACAGTATGACTACCTATCTCAACGTTATGAGCTACTTGAATAAGATTATCCAATTTTACCCCACTTCTGATATATGTTGAACCTAATGTGGCACGGTCAATTGTTGTATTTGCCCCAATTTCCACGTAGTCCTCTATAATTACGTTTCCTATTTGAGGAATCTTCTTGTAAGAACCATCTGTTTGCGGTGCAAAACCAAAACCATCACTGCCTACCACGCATCCCGAGTGCAGTATGCAATTTCTACCTATCACGCTGTAAGGATATATTTTTACCCCTGCGTACACTATGGTATTATCTTGGATAATCGTGTTATCGCCTATATAACAGCTTGGAAATATCTTAACATTATTACCAATTTTGACTTCATTACCCACGTAACTAAATGCACCTATATATGTATTCTGACCTATCTTTGCCGTTGACGCGATAAAACAAGGTTCTTCAATCCCTTTTTTATTCTCAACCCATTGATTTTGACATAATTCTAAAATATGTGTGAAAGCCGTGTAAGCATCTTTTACACGTATTAAAGTGGTTTTTACGGGTTTATCTGCTGTAAAATTATGATTGACTAAAACAACGCTAGCCTCGGTGTCATATATAAACGAGGCGTATTTTGGATTAGCTAAGAACGATAGCCCGCCAGAAATACCCTCTTCTATTTTACAAATCCGCCATACCTCCACATCTGGATTGCCTTCCACTACGCCTTCTAAAAGCTGTGCAATTTGATGAGCTTTAAATCGCATAATCTAAATGAAAAGTTGTATGTGGTACTTCCTTTTTGTCTGCAAACATACGATAATCTATGCAAAACAAAAAAGCATTTCTCTTACTGGCAAAAATTAAGCCATATTCTGTACAGTAAAAAGGCTATAAATATAAAAATGTCTTATTGATTAGAGAGTTTGTCTGATAGTTGATTTTTTGAAATATATTCCCATCCTACCCCGTGTAAGACAGTATTTGAGTTAAAGTAAAAAGTGAAACAAAAAGGCAACATAAATGAGATTTTAGATTGTATTTGAATGCACACTAAGTAACAAGTTTTTTTTATTTCTTTTTTCTTTGGGCGTGTCCTTGTGGGCGTTTCGCTGCGCTCATGCCCACAAGGTCGGCGTGCTACGGGCTGACGGTGCTGCGCCCCACCCGCCCACCCCCTGGATAAGGGTAAAAGTGTGGGCGAGGGGCTTCGCACCAAGCCTCACGGCTTGCCCTTCGCATGCCTCACGCACGCAGCTATCAAACTAAATCCACTTACAAAAATCTTAACCTTGTAAGTACCTGAAAATGAACACTAAACAAAGTAAAAATACATTTTAACTTTGTAAGTTATTGAAAGTCAATTGAAAATAAGGTAAAACTTAGATATCCAGAGTTAAAGGGTTATAGGAAGTCCATGTATTCAAAGTTTAACCTTGTATATACCTGATAATCAAATTAAAACAAGGTAAAGCGTAAAATAAAACTCTCGTG
>JANWVE010000087.1:8981-11544 GCA_025057675.1 Bacteroidia bacterium | reverse complement strand
AATAATTCGTTCTGCTAATTCCCTGATACTAATTTCAAATGGATTTCCAACATTGTACACTTGCCCTACTGCATGTTCGGTTACCATAAGTTCTGTAATGGCTTGGATAGCATCATATACATGTAAAAAGCTGCGAGTTTGTGTGCCATCGCCGTATACAGTAATATCCTCACCTTTCAAAGCTTGAGATACAAAGTTGGGAATAACCATTCCGTATTGTGAGCTTTGGCGGGGACCTACGGTATTAAAAAAGCGGATAATAATACATTTTAAGCCATATTGCTTGTAATAGGCTAGCCCTAAAAACTCATCCAGGGCTTTGGTATTAGCGTAAGCCCAACGATGATTTTGAGTACTTCCCTCAATACGGTAGTCTTCTTCGGTCAAGCCGCGTTTTCCTGTACTATCTAGTAGGTCTAGGCTTTTGCCATATACTTCTGAAGTAGATGCAATTAAAACTTTGGCGTTATATTGATGAGCAAGCTCAAGTACATTATCAATGCCGCGTATGTTGTCTAATATAGTGTGTACAGGGTTGTTCATAATGAATTTTACGCCCACAGGAGCAGCCAATTGGTAGATATGCTCTGCCCATTCGATATGTGGTCGTAGGAATTCTTTATCTGTTACACTTCCTTTGGCAAAGGAAAAGCGTGGATGTACTTTGTAAAAGGCTCTCATGTTTTCTTTGCTGCCCGTGATAAAATTGTCTATACCGCGTACTTCATTTTCTTCATCTTGTAAAAGTAATTCGCAAAGATGAGAACCGATAAAACCTGCTGCACCAGTAACTAAAATTCTCATATTTTCTTTTTGTTATTTATACCTTCTAGGCTGACGTTGTGGTGGAATAGGATTTTTTATCAAAGCTTTTCGGCTGAGTTTATATCTTCCTGTTTTAGGGTCTATTTCTATCAGTTTTACAGTAACAGTGTCGCCTACTTGTAAGCCTGTTTCTTTCATGCTGTAAAAGCGTTTATGGTCTATTTCAGAAATGTGAAGTAGTCCCTGTGTGCCAGGTAAAAATTCTACAAATGCACCAAAGTCTACAATGGAAACAACTTTTGCATCATAAATTTCTCCAATGACAGGTTTGGTTACAATTCCTCTAATCCATTTTAGAGCTTGTTCTAGTGAATTTTGATTAGTAGCTGATATATGCACTAGTCCTTTGTTATCTTTTTCTTCTACGACAATTTTAGCTCCTGTAACTCGGGTAATTTCTTGGACTACTTTACCCCCTGTACCAATTACTGCACCGATGTCTGAAGGTTCAATAATTAATTTTTCAATACGGGGTGCATAGGGGGAATAGTCAGGTCGGGGTTCGCTAATGGTTTTGAGCATCTCATTAAGAATGTGTAGTCTGCCGCGTTTAGCTTGTTCTAGGGCTTTTTCCATTGTTTCAAATGAGATACCTGTGATTTTTAAGTCCATTTGGCAAGCAGTAATGCCTTCTGCCGTGCCGCAGACCTTGAAGTCCATATCGCCCAAGTGATCTTCATCGCCGAGAATATCACTAAGTACAGCGAAACGACCTGTTTTGACATCAGAAATTAAGCCCATAGCAATACCTGAAACAGGAGCTTTGATTTTCACTCCTGCATCCATCAAAGCAAGTGTACCTGCGCAAACTGTAGCCATAGAACTTGAGCCATTAGACTCTAAAATATCAGACACAATTCGTATGGTATAAGGATTGACTTCTTCATCCGAGGGCACAACTACTTTTAAAGCCCTTTCTGCAAGGTTACCATGTCCTATTTCTCTTCTGCCTGGGGCACGATTAGGCTTGACTTCGCCTGTACTATATCCTGGAAAATTGTAGTGTAGAATAAATCGCTTAAAACCTGTAATTAAAGCTCCGTCAATCTCTTGTTCATCTTCTTTTGTGCCTAGGGTACAGGTGCTTAAAGATTGAGTTTCACCGCGAGTAAAAATGGCTGAACCGTGTGCACGGGGCAATAAGCCCACTTCACACCATATTGGGCGAATGTCCTCTAGCCCTCTGCCATCTAAACGTTTGCCTTGTGTAAGGGCATATTCCCGAGTGAGGTGTTTTTGAATTTCATGATAGTAATACTTGATTTTTGCGACCTTTTGTTGAGCTTCTTCTGCGGTAAGTCCTTCTGTAAGTTTATTGATACATTCTTCTTCAATCCCACTGAATTCTTTCTTACGTTCCTCTTTACCTAGGGCTTTTTCAATTACAGATTGAATTTTATCACTGCATAGAGCTTCTACTTCTTTCCACAAAGTTTCATCTATAACTCTTTTTTCATATTCCATGATAGGTTTGTTGACTTTTTGGGCAAAATTTCGCAAGCCATTACAAATAATTTCTATCCCTTTTGAAGCAAATTTAATTGCATCAAGCATCACTTTTTCAGGGACAATTTTCATTTCTCCTTCTACCATAAGTACAGAGCTGTCTTTACCTGCTACCATCAATTCAAGGTCTGCACGTTCTAAGTCAGCCAAAGAGGGATTGAGCACGAATTCATTGTTTATTCTGGCTACACGAAGTTCGCCCATAGGTCCGTCAAAAGGAATTCCTGATACA
>JANWVE010000087.1:0-8885 GCA_025057675.1 Bacteroidia bacterium | reverse complement strand
GAGGGATTGAGCACGAATTCATTGTTTATTCTGGCTACACGAAGTTCGCCCATAGGTCCGTCAAAAGGAATTCCTGATACAGCTATAGCTGCCGATGCAGCTACACCTGCTAGGGATTCAGGTGGATTATTTTCATCTGCTGAAAATACTACAATATTAACTTGCACATCATGGTAAAAGTCATCAGGGAATAGAGGTCGTAAGGCTCTATCTACTAAGCGTGAAACTAATATTTCATACTCACTTAGCTTTCCTTCCCTTTTAACAAAACCGCCTGGAAATCTACCTGCACTGGAAAATTTTTCTTGATAATCTACGGATAACGGTAAAAAATCTGTACCTGGTCTTGGTTCTTTTGAGGCTACTACGGTAGCTAGGATAACAGTATCTCCGCATCGCAAAAGTACTGCGCCATCTGCTTGCTTTGCTACTCTACCTGTTTCTAAAATAATAGGCCTGCCGTTACCTATGTCAATAGTTTCTGTAATGACGTTCATTGTATTTAGATATGTTTTTTATGTATGGCAAAACTTTGCACAAAAGAACAAAAAAATATACCTATTTCAAAGTGCAAAAATACAAATGCTTGTCAATTTTGAAAAATAGCTTCAATTTGTAAGTCATCAATAAAAGCAGTGCCACCTTCGTAGGAATCAAAGTAACATTTCATTTCATCATTTGGACTTTGAGTTTGAGGAATAGGAATTTCCATAGATACTTTTTGCCATTTTTGATATTGAGTATAGTCTATGTTCGCACTTTGCCAAAAATATTGTTTTCCTGCAGGGTTAAAAAATGAAATTACCAAATTGCCTTTGGTGTTAGGTTCTAGATACAACCAGGTAGATATTTTAAGAATTCCTTTTTTTCCATGTAGTTTTCCTACTCTACCTTGTATACCCTCACTGTATCTTAGGTTTTTGTGGTTAGCAAAAGCAGAAAAATTTCCACTTTTAACTTGTTTAGCAGTAATATTTCTAAATTCCTTGCTATTTTCAAAAGAAGTAAAAAGTACTTTTTGTTCAGAGCTTGCCCATAAAGTATTGGCAGCACGATATATACTTACTCCTACACCATTAGCTACGATAGACTTTTGTAGTTTAAAGTTTTGTTTTAGCCATGCAGATACTTTATGATGCGGGTCTATAATTTCACTATGTAGCTGTACGTACAGAATTTTATGCCATTGAGGCATAGTATACACCTTTTCAATTTCTGAGGGAGAAGCAATAAAAATTCCTTTCATTTTACGAGTATCCTTAATTATTTCAGCAGTATCTTTAATGTATTTGAGGTATTGATTGAAGTAGTAAGCATAAACATATTTCATGTAATCTGCGTTGATGACTAGTAGTGTTCCTGGTTCGCGAGCTTCCTCAGCAATATACGGCATAAGTTGCCTAACTTGTGCATCTACAATAGGATTAAGGTCTAAGTTTTGGGCAAATATAAAACTAAATCCTGCACCTAAAATTACCTTTATCCAAATATTTTTTAGCAGCGAAGTGAGATAGGCTAAACCGATTATTAACCCAGGAATAAGATAAAGTAAGTATCTATCTACCCAAAAAGGCTGAAAAACTATACAAATTAAGCTTAATCCAAGAACAGGTACAACGGCTATTGATACTGGGATAAGGAATTTTTTCCATTCTATTATTTTTTTCCATGTATTAAAAAGTAACAAAGCTATTATTCCTACTATAAACCACGTAATTGCTTTTGGGCTACCGATAAATGTAGTGTAAAGTCTTTTTATTTCTTGCCAACTGGCTTTTCCCATCCAATTTTCTGCTTTGGCATTTGCTACGGCATAAGGTATCCAAGGTAAAAAAAGAACTATCATCAAGATTTGAGTAATAAGATAATAGACAAAAGCTTTATGGCTTTTTTTGAGTTCCCATATAGCTATTAGGAGTTGAGCTGCTAGTCCAAAAATTACCAAGTAATGAGTATAAATGAGCATTGTATCTACAATAGTCAGTGCAGCAAAAAGTACCCATCGCCATTTTTTATATTCAAAATAAGTAAAGAATAAATGAGTTAGGTATAGGGAAGTTAAAAATAAAAAAGTTATCATAGTATAAGCACTGATGTTATGTGCATACACTACTTGTATAGGATTAAAAGAAAACCAGATAGCAGCTAATGCTCCTGTACCATAGTTAAAGTAAGATTTGCCGAATAAAAAAATTGCTACTGTGGTTAGTACACTGAAAATCAAAGATAAATAACGTGAATGAACTTCATTAGTATAGTTTCCATTTAGTTTTATCCATGTATGCAGTACCCACAAATACACAGGAGGATTAAGTTCTTTTTTGGACATTTTGAATATATCCGTGTAAGTGCGCTGCCCCCAGTATATTCTATAGACCTCATCGGTGTGAAGTGAGTTTTCATATAGGTTATAGGATTTTATGACCAAGTTAAGGGCTACTAAAAACAGAATAAATGCAGAAGTATTTTGTTTAATAGCGGAAAAAAAAGCGATTATTTTGCTTTCAAATCTATTGAAAATAAGTTGTACAAGCATAACTTCGCAAAAATAGATAATAACTTATTAAAACAGAGTTAAATTACAAAATACTTAATTTTATGCTGATAAAAGGCGATATTTTGATATTTTTGCAAGCCTTATGGTAGAAAATAACGAGAATTCAAAAAAGAAAAGCCATTTTATGAAACACTGGACCGAGATTAAGGTCGTGGATACTTGGCAGGTATTTAAAATTATTGCCGAGTTTGTACAAGGTTTTGAGAAAATGTCTAAAATAGGTCCATGTGTATCTATTTTTGGTTCTGCAAGAGTAAAACCAGGCACTAAATACTACGAGTTAGCTACTTTAATAGCCCGATTATTGAGCGAAAAAGGATACGGTATCATTACTGGCGGAGGTCCAGGAATTATGGAAGCGGCTAACAAGGGGGCTTATGAAGCCAAAGGCACTTCAGTAGGTCTGAATATTGAGCTACCCTTTGAGCAGCACATCAATCCTTATGTAGATAGAGATAAATCTATCAATTTTGACTACTTCTTTGTGCGTAAAGTAATGTTTGTCAAGTATGCACAGGGCTTTATCGCTTTACCTGGAGGCTTTGGAACGTTAGATGAGCTTTTTGAATCGCTTACACTTATTCAAACCCTGAAAATAGATAGGTTTCCTATTGTATTAGTAGGTTCAGAGTTTTGGAACCCAATGGTAGAGTGGCTGCAAAAAACCTTGTTAGAGCAGTTTAATAATATAAGCCCAGAGGATATGCACCTATTCAAGGTAATAGATGACCCTTACGAAGTCGTTGACCATATAGACGACTTTTACAAAAAGCAAATTCTCAAGCCTAATTTTTAGTGAGTAGGACTTTTCTAAAAGATTATGAGTTTTGCTTTTTAGCCACTAATTTAAACATGTTGTAGTACTGCTCCAAAACTTGATTGGATTGCTCAATAAACAGTTTCCAGGTAACAGCCATGTATTCCTGCTGAAACTTAGCCATATCCTGCATAAGCGTAGCGTAAAGATGAACTAAATTTTCATACGGATTACTACTTTCTGTTTTTTTGTCTTGTAGTAAAGGGTGTTGGTACTGACTTTTCTTATTTTTGTCTTTTTCTCCATGAGTTGAACTCTCCGACAGTTTGATCATATCTTCAATTACTACATTTGCGCTTGTGTTTTCTTCAATAATGGCTTCTTCCACATTTGAGGTAGTTGCTAAATTTTCTTCATTTGTTTCTATAATAGTTATCTTTTCGGTAGGTTTAGACTTGGCACGAGTAACCCTAGGTTTAGCAGTTGAAAAAGTACTACTTTCAGGTTGAGCTTGTTCTACTTCATTATTTTTTATGCTAACCTTACTACCTTTTAGGTTAGATAAGGTATTGTTTTTTCTTTTTGCCATATGCCTTATATATTTTCTGCAAATTTAATAATTTATATTCAAATTTGTTTGTTATGAAATAGTTAATTGCCTGCAGGTCATTTTGGTATGAATTTGGCAGCATTTTTGCCAAACTCTTTTTACCTTAAAATATGAAAAAAGTCCTTTTGTATTGCTTTATTGCCTTATATTCCTTAAGTTACAGCCAAAACAACATACCCGCTTGGTTACAAAATTTAACTCAAAGTGAAGTAGGTAATGCACTTAAAGACGCTTTGAAAGTAGGAGCAACTCGCGCATCAGAAAGGGCATCTGCTAAGGATGGCTTTTACAAAAATCCTTTGGTTTTCATTCCCTTTCCTGAAGAAGCTAAAATTGTCAAAGAGCAGCTGATTAAAATAGGAAAAAAAGATAAAGTAGATTCCTTTGAAAAAAGCCTTAATCGTGCCGCAGAAGATGCTTCTAAAAAAGCAGCAAACATTTTTATAGATGCTATCTTAAAAATGACTCTACAAGACGCTAAAAATATATTAGTAGGTGGAGATAGCGCTGCTACTGCTTACCTACGTAAAACAAGCTCAAATGCTTTGTATGATGCTTTTTTGCCTATTGTGCAAAAATCACTAGAAAGTGTAGGGGCTGCGCAGCAATGGAAAAACATTACTGAACTATACAACAAAATTCCATTGGTCAGAAAAGTGGACACAGATTTGCCTGCTTATACTACTCGTTTAGCGGTCAGAGGTATCTTTATTTATTTAGCCCAAGAGGAGCAAAAAATTCGCAAAAACCCCACTGCACGCACTACTCCAGATATGCAAAAAGTATTCGGTGCTATGGATAAAGGAAGTAGTTCAAGTAATCAATAAAACATGAAGCGTTTCATTTTAGTACGCCATGCCAAAACCGAAGAAGGTTTGCACAAAAAAGATAAAGAAAGAAATTTGGTAGAAAAAGGTATTCGTAAAATACATGCTTATGCTAACATACTCAAAAATAAAATAGCGGACGTAGAAGTAGCTTTTGTTTCTCCTGCCAATAGAACTCGACAGACTGCGGACATACTCTTTGCCCATAACCCAAAAACTCAAATTTGTATTGAGGAGTCCTTGTACGCTTTTGATAGTAACTATTTGAATTTTATTCAAAATGTATCTTCAAAATGGAATTTTATTGCTCTTGTAGGGCACAACTACAGTCTTGAATATACCTTGAATTTACTTTTACAAACTCCGCCCACTAAACGTATACCTGCTAAGACTTCTTGTGTAGCTTGTTTTTACTCTACTGTAGAGGACTGGCAAATGGTTTTGCCGCAAAATACGTATTTAGAGTGGATACTTAATGGTTGATTTTTTTATTTTTTTGGGCGTGCCCTTGTGGGCGTTTCGCTTGCGCTCATGCCCACAAGGTCGGCGTGCTACGGGCTACGCTTTCGCTTCGGTGCTACGCTTCGCTCCGCACCGTGCTAACGCACGCCCTCCGCATGCCTCACGCAAGGGCAGGATCTATTTATTTAAAATATAACCTTGTAGTACCTAAAAATGAACTATAAACAAGATAAAATTCAATTTTAACCTTGTAAATACTTGAAAATCAATTCAAAACAAGGTAAAACTTGTGTATTTAAGGTTAAAGGTTTATCAAAACTCCATGGATTCAAGGTTTATTTTGTACATGCTTGAAAATGAAAAAGAAACAAAGTAAAGTAATAGCATTTTAAACAGAGTAAAAATTTTTAACCTTGTAAGCATTTGGTAATCAACATTTAACAAGGTAAAGCAAAGATATGTATAAAAAACGAGGTAAAACATCAAAATACAACTTGCGTGAGGGATACGGAGCATGCCGTTAGGCAGTGCGCAGCGCAGCGTAGCACCGAGCGTGAGCGTAGTGCGCAGTAGCCCGACCCGAAGCGCAGCGAAGGGACACGCCCAAAAATATCAACTAAATAAAAAGCAGTATAGCCGCTATAACTACTAAATTCAACAAAGCAAGCGGTAGAAATACCTTCCAACCGATATTCATCAGTTGATTGTATTTGAAACGAGGTAAAGTCCAACGTACCCAAATAAAAACAAAAATTAAAAACGATACCTTACCTAAAAACATTAAAACCTCTAACACAGAAAGTAAAATAGGATGAAGACTATCAGCAAATAAACCCTGAAAAGGAATACGATACCCCCCTAAAAATAAAATACTCGTAATCGCTGACGCAGAAAACATATTTACATACTCACTCAAAAAGAATGTACCAAATTTCATAGAACTGTATTCAGTGTGAAATCCTCCTACTAATTCTTGTTCTGCTTCGGCAAGATCAAACGGTGCGCGATTGCACTCCGCAAAAGCACAAGTCAAAAATATCAAAAACCCTATCGGATTACGAAATATATTCCACACAGTTGTTTGTGCTTCTATAATGCTACTCAACCTCAAATACTCACTTTGAGTAGAAAAGTGATTAGTGAGCAAAATAACACTCACTACCGATAACCCCATGGCTAATTCATAAGAAATCATTTGTGCAGAGGAACGCAATCCACCTAATAAAGCATATTTACTGTTACTACTCCATCCTGATAAGGTAATTCCATACACTGCAATAGAAGTAATTGCTAATGTGTACAATATACCTATATTGACATCAGCTATGTAAATATTATGCGCAAAAGGAATGAGTGCAACTGCGGAAAGTGCAACTAAAAGCGAAATAACCGGTGCCAGAAAATGGGCAAATTTATTAGATATAGTAGGTACAATATCCTCTTTGATAAAAAGTTTTAATACATCGGCAAAAGGTTGCAACAATCCCCACGGACCCACGCGATTAGGTCCTTCACGTTGTTGTATCAATGCGGCTACTTTGCGTTCTGCGTATACCATGCCCGCAGCAGCCGTAATAAGCCCGCCTACAATAGATAAAATAGTGGCCAAAATACGCCCAAGTTCAGCAAATTCCATATCTTTTACGTTTTGAAGGTCAAAGGTAGAAAGAAATACATAAATGTACAATTTTATCAGTAAAATCGTGGTCTTTTTGAGTCTAGATAATTTTACTTTTTTTGGGCGTGTCCCTCGCTGCGCTTCGGGTCGGCGTGCTACGGGCTACGCTATCGCTTCGGTGCTGCGCTGCGCTCCGCACTGCTAACGCACCCTCCGCATGCCTCACGCAGTATGCCTTTGGACATTTTACCTTGTTTGATGCTCATTATCAAGTATTTACAAGGTTAAAATTTTTTACTTTGTTTGAATTACTTTTGTTTTATCTTGTTTATCATTGATTATCAATCATGTACAAGGTTAAACCTTGAATACATGGACTTCTCTTAACCTAATTTTCAAGGCTTTATCTTATTTTGAATTGATTTTCAACTATTTACAAGTTTATATTGAGTCTATTTTATTTTTCAAGAGAATTCTCAAAGCTAAAAAAATGATTTTGAATATTTTACGTTACGTAACTCGTGTGATGATTTATTGCACTTAGTATGAAACAAAGTAAAGTTTGCTTTTTTCTAAACAAACTCCGTACTTTGGAGCATGGCAACACAAAGAACTGCTTTATATGATGTTCATGTAGCATCAGGGGCGAAGATGGTTGTTTTTGCAGGCTTTGATATGCCTGTACGTTACACAGGAGATTTAGATGAACATTTTGCTGTCCGTAATAGTGTAGGCATATTTGATGTCTCGCACATGGGCGAGTTTATTATTCGGGGCAAAGATGCTCTACCCTTTTTGCAATATGTAACCTCTAATGATGTAAGCAAACTCACGGTTAATAAAGCTCAGTATTCTTGTATTCCAAATGATAGAGGAGGCATAGTAGATGATATTATTGTGTACCGAGTAGCAGAAGACCAATATATGATGGTAGTCAATGCAGCTAATATTCAAAAAGACTGGATCTGGCTAAATCAGCACAAAGAAGGGTATGAAGTAGAACTTGTAGATATATCTGAAAAAACAAGTTTATTTGCTGTACAAGGTAAAAATGCTTTACCTACTTTACAGAAACTAACTTCGGCTAATCTTAAAGAAGTAGCGTATTATACCTTTGTACGCACGCAGTTCAACGGTGTGGATAATGTAATTATCGCTGCCACAGGTTATACAGGCGAACCTGGTTTTGAAGTTTTTTTTGACGCCCAACATTCTGTATCAATGTGGAACGCTATTTTAGATGCAGGTAGGGAATTTAATCTTAAACCCATCGGACTGGGGGCAAGAGATACACTTCGTTTAGAAATGGGATATTGTTTATATGGCAACGATATTGATGACGATACTTCACCTTTAGAAGCAGGGTTAGGTTGGATTACTAAGTTTCAAAAAGGAAGATTTGTAGGTTCGGAGGTACTACTTGCACAGAAAGAGCAGGGTATAAAAAGATATCTGACAGGTTTTGTGATGCAGCAGGATAAAGCTATACCAAGAGCGGGCTATTCAATTACTGATGCATCAGGGGCAGTAATAGGGAAGGTTACTTCGGGTACGCAGTCGCCTATTTTGAAACAAGGGATTGGATTAGGGTACGTACCTTGCAGTTACAAAGAAGGAGATACAGTTTACATTCAGATACGGGATAAAATAAGTCCAGCTGTATTAAAAAAACCTCCTTTTGTAAGGATAGAGAAATGAATATCTATAATCCCTGCGTGAAAAATAGATAATTTAACTAACTACCGCATAAATAACATTTCTCTGTATTTGGGCAAACACCAGCTATTATCTTCTACAATAAACTCTAACTTATCTACGTGGTAGCGAATAGTTTCTAAATACGGTTTTACCTTTTCGCAGTAATGAATAGCTCTCTCGGCAATGTCTTCTATTTTGTTTCCTATCTTGCGTTCCTCTATCATTTTTTCTACCTCTTCTTTAACAATGGCTACATGTTTAGCAATACGGTTAATGAGGTCAATTTGGGGTTTGGCAGTGTAATCTAATTGTAGTTGCGAAAGCGTAACTACATTTTGTGCTAATTTTTGTTGGTA
>JANWVE010000086.1 GCA_025057675.1 Bacteroidia bacterium | reverse complement strand
TGGGCGTTTCGCTTTGCTCATGCCCACAAGGTCGGCGTGCTACGGGCTAACGGTGCTGCGCCCCACCCCCTGGGCAAGAGTTTGAGTGTGGGCGAGGGCTTCGCACCGTGCTGACGCACGCCCTCCGCATGCCTCACGCATGCAGCAAGTATGCTAATCCTACTTACAAAAATGTAACCTTGTAAGTATCTGAAAATGAACACTAAACAAGGTAAAAATATATTTTAACCTTGTAAACATCTGAAAATGAGTGAAAAACAAGGTAAAACTTATTTAATCAGGGTTAAAGGGTTGTAAAAAGTCCATGTATTCGAGGTTTAACCTTGCAAATACTTGAAAATGAATAAGAAACAAAATAAAATAACAGTCTTTGAAACAGAGTAAAAAACTTCAACCTTGTAAGTGTTTGATAATCAACATTAAACAAAGTAAAGCAAAGGTATGTATATAAATAAGGTAAAATCTCAAAATGCTGCATGCGTGAGGCATGCGAAGGGCGTGCGTTAGCACGGTGCGGAGCGAAGCGCAGCACCGAAGCGTTAGCGTAGCCCGCAGCACGCCGACCCGAGCGCAAGCGAGGGACACGCCCAAAACAGTAAATAAAAAAATATCCATATCTTCCTACATCTAAAAGAGATTTGATTGTTTATGTTGTTGATTTTTTGTATCTTTGTAATTTGAAGGAGATTAAAATATGCAAAAATGTCTGTTAATGCTATGTTGCTTTGTTTTTGTGCAGTATGCTTTATTAGCACAGTCTATCGACATACAAATTAACAAAACCGAACTTTCTACCGACGAACCTCTCATCATAACCATTACCGTAAAAAACCTTTCAGGGCGAATATCTACTCCACAATTCCCAGAAATAGAGGATTTTGTACCTGGTGGCGTATCCACCTCTATGAATAGCACCTTTATCAACGGTAAAGGAACCACAGAAACCAAATTTATGAAACAATACTACCCACAAAAAGAGGGTAAATTTATTATCAAACCCTTTACCGTAGAAATAAATGGGATCAAAGCGACATCAGAAAAATATCAAATCACTGTGAAAAAAGGACTATACCCACCCCGCAAACCTCATCAACCTAAAACCCCGAGAGAAATAGAAAAAGAGAAAGAAATTGAAAAAGGTAAATGGATATAAATTTTTTATGTCCAAAATAGACTAATGCCAAGAATTTGGTACCAGAAAACAAACGATTATTAATTTGATACCCCACAATTTAGTTATTCATAGCGGACAAAAGTAACAAAATGCTTATTTTGAAACTCAGTAGACATAAACAATATAAATGGTTACTTTCTCAAAGTCCACTATGATACGCCAGAAGTCTATCACGGTAATAATACCTTGCTACAACGAAGAGGAAGGATTAGAAAAAGTACTTGCTACCATTCCTAAAACTGTGGATAGCATTATCGTAGTAGATAATAACTCTGATGATAATACAGCATCTATTGCCAAGAGATGCGGTGCATTAGTATTCAAAGAAAAGCAGCAAGGATACGGATACGCGTATAAAAAAGGATTTTCGGTAGTTAAGTCTGATATTATTGTAACCTTGGACGGAGATGGTACTTATCCGACACATGAGATTGAACGTCTAGTAAACATTTTATTACAGGAGAATTTAGAGTTTATTTCGGCTTGTCGCTTTCCTCTTTCTAACCCTAAAAGCATGGATATTGTCAGTAAATTTGGTAACTGGGTACTTACCACAGCTACAAAAATCCTATTTGGAAAAAAAATAAAGGACTCGCAATCAGGTATGTGGGTTTTTTATCGGCATGTTTTGGATAAAATTAGATTGGAGAGTAATGGTATGGCGCTAAGTGAAGAGATAAAAATAGAATGTATCAAAAGAAAAATACGTTTCAAAGAGGTACACATACCTTACTACCAACGATACGGAAAGAAAAAAATTAAAAAGTTTCAAGATGGGTTCAGAAACTTAATTTTCTTACTCAAACTTAAAGTGAGAAAATAAATATCTTGTGTAAAGCATAAAAGCATAAAGACTTTAGGGGGGTATTTGAAATTCAACATTTAAACTTCAATATGGTTGACATTTTATCTATTATAGATGATATCTGGGGGTATAATGGCGTGAATATCGGGGAATAAAAATAGTCTTCGGGTTGTTGCGAGATATATTTTAATAAATGCTCATAATGAAAATGAGCATGATACAAAGTTTTTTATAATAGTTTTTCAGTCAAGATTTTTAATATCCTATGATTTGATAGATATATTATAGTTTTTATACAGTATCTTGAAAGTACGATAAGCAGAGGTGTCGGGTTCTGTTTTAACCTCATTTTGACACCCCTTCGGACGACCCCCGTTTCTTTGACTTATCCCCTCCTGTTGAACTCCGTTTCTTTTCTTTCTTTTTTTCTCAATTTAATTTTATCCGATTGGCTGAAAATAATCTGCTCCTGACCTATGCTGTATGACTTCTGTTTCTCTACATCTATCAGACTTAATGCTATAAACGCTATCCCTGATACTACCTGATGATATACAGATACAGCGATAAGATAACTTTTCCCTTCCTGATATATTCCTACACAACAATGCTTATTTCTATCCAATTATGAACTATCCCAAAAAAACGAAATAACTGACACAAACTATACTCACCACAGTATCTGGACAAACTTCTGACCGTAATTTTTTCTCTATTCCTTAAAAAACTTTCTATCAGCGTTAAAAAAATCTGTATGTTTGCCTTACCTAATGTAACTTTCAATAGTGAAAAAGGGACTTATATTTTTTTCATACTGTACAAAAGTACAGTTTTTGTATCTGAAAAATGCCACTCATATTGCTGTTTTAAATATATTCTTTTTATCTTGCTTTACATTGATTTTCAAGTATGTACAAGGTTAAAATATATTTTTATCTTGTTGGGTTTTGATTTTCAGTTACTTACAAAGTTGAGTTTCAAATAAGTGAGATTAGCATACATGCCGCTTGCGTGAGGCATGCGGAGGGTGGGCGTTAGCCCAGTGCGTAGCGCAGCGAAGCACCGAAGCGATAGCGCAGCCCATAGCACGCCGACCTTGCTTGCATGAGCGCAGCGAAAAGCAAGCAAGGACACGCCCCAAAAATTCAAATTTAATTCTTGAACGTTTTCTTTTATGTGTAAGGTAAAGTGGTTACCAATATTACAACTTAATGCGGTAGTCTACCTGTGCTTCAAGTGATGTTTTTTAGAATGTTCTTTTCGGTCTTGATCGCGTACTATTTCATTGCCCTCTTTATCAAACCTGAGATGTAAATGCTTGGACTTATCAGAAATGTGTTTGAAGTATAATCCATAAGTCTCAACACCTTTATGCGTTCTATGAAAGGCTTTAGTTAATTCCCATCCGTTAGCTTTCTCTTTTTGAATAGCTTCTTTTATTTTGTCATTAAGCGTGTTAGGGTCAACTCGGTAGATATGAGTTATTACTGTACCATCCTCTCTAAATTTAACCCTGAAATGAGTATGCTCTTCTTCACTGAGGTTACCTGTAACATGGTACATTAGTTTCTTTCCTTCATAACGCATTCCCCAGGTAGTATGTGCCGCTTTTGGGAACATCTCCTTAAACTTAGCCAAAACAGGTGAAGGAATTTTAGAGTAATCTACGGGGCTCCAGTTTCCATGCTGAGCTAAGAGTAAGCTCCACTGCAAAACGACCAATAGAACGATGAAGATAAGGTTTCTCATAGCTTTTTTTAGTATTTGTAGTTAGGTTAAAACTGTATAAAGCTGTACAAGCACCCAAATATAATAAATTTTAATTAAGTCTGATTCGAAAGCCAGCAGAAGCTTCCACGGCCATACCGTAAATCGTGCTGGTCTTGTTGTAGTATTTCATTCCTGCGGTGAGGAATATCTCAAAATCATCAGAAAGTTCAAACAAACCACCTCCACCAAAATAGAGCTCGGGAGTAATTATGCTTCCATCTTTGTTTGGATTATCTCCTAAGATACGGTGGTTATGAAGTCTTGCACGTAGCGCTAAATCTGCGTAGAAGTTGCTTCCATTATGTCTGTCCCCTGAATGAATGAATGGTTGAAAAGATGCACCTAGTAGCCATGAACCTCCTCTTTTATCCTCTCCTCCTTCTGTGTATACGCCCGTACCTTTGGGGGTATAACCAATAAATCCTTCCACAGCAGTATTGTGATTGACTACATAGCGATAGCTGGGTCCCCAGGGACCTCCTGATACTCCTCCTCTGAAACCAATTCCCTGTTCCCCAACAATTTGAGAGAAGACTGCGCTTGTTGAAAGCAAAAGTACTAAGATTAAGATTTGTATTGTTTTCATAGATTTTCGATTGTATGAAACAAATTTAAACATTAGTAAAAATTGTGTCAAGTTAAAGTTTGGTAAAAATAGATATTTAGACTGTAGAAATAGTAACTTGTAAAATTTAGTACTTTTTGGGCGTGTCCTTGCCCATGTCTCGCTGCGCTCGTGTGGGCAAGGTCGGCGTGCTACGGGCTAACGGTGCTACGCCCCACCCGCCCACCCCCTGGTTATAGGGTTAAGGGCGTGTGCGAGGGGCTTCGCACCAAGCCTGACGGCTTGCCCTCCGCATGCCTCACGCAAGCGGCAAGCAGACTAAGTAACCTTGTAAGTATCTGAAAATGAACCTTAAACAGGGTAAAAACAAATTTTAACCTTGTAAATGTTTGAAAATGAATTGAAAATAAGGTAAAGCATAAGTATTCAGGGTTAAAAAGTACAGAAAGTTTATCTATTCAAGGTTTAATCTTGTAAGTAGTTGAAAGTCAATGCAAAACAAGATAAAATGAAAGCAATTGAAACAAGATAAAAAATTTTAATCTTGTGAGTAATTGATAATCAAGATTAAACAAGGTAAATCAATTGTATGCATACAAAAAAGGTAAAATATACAAATGCTGCTGCGTGAGGCATGCAGAGGGCGTGCGTCAGCACGGTGCGCAGCACCGAAGCGATAGCGCAGCCCGCAGCACGCCGACCCGAGCGCAGCGAAGGGACACGCCCAAAAAATAAAAATCTAATACCTTAAATAATGAGTTAAAGGTAACATGATTCCAAAGTGAAAGGCATTTTACGCATATTTGCAATGTGAAAGTTATTGAGCATTTAGAAAGTGCTAAAAATCCCTTAATCAGTATCGAAATAATTCCGCCTAAACGTGGAGGAAACGTACAACAGATATTTGACATTGTTCAAGCCATTATACCTTTTAATCCTGCTTTTATTGATATTACTTCTCATGCCGCAGAAGCCATATACGAGGAAATGCCTGATGGGAGAATTATTAAGAGAGTAAAACGGAAACGCCCAGGTACCATAGGACTTTGCGCTGCTATTAAAAATAAGTTTAATATAGACCCTGTACCCCATATTTTGTGTCAAGGTTTTACCCGAGAGGAAACAGAAGATGCGCTCATTGAACTCAATTACTTAGGCGTAGAAAATGTACTTTGTGTGCGCGGCGATAGTCTCAATTATACAAAAATAATATCTGACCATCGTACAGTAAATACAAGTGCAGTTGAATTAGTCCAACAAGTTCATAATTTAAGCAAGGGTATCTATCAAGATGAACTGATTGATGCCGCACCGTTAGATTTTTGTATTGGCGTAGGAGGATATCCTGAAAAGCATTTTGAGGCACCTAGTCTCACTTTTGACATTCAAAATACTAAACGCAAAATAGATGCAGGCGCACATTACATTGTAACCCAAATGTTTTTTGATAATACTTATTTCTTTAATTATGTGGAGAAGTGCAGAAAAGCTGGAATTACTGTGCCAATCATTCCAGGGTTAAAGATATTAACTAATGTTAAACAATTGCACAGTGTGCCTCGTTCTTTTCATGTTAATATTCCCGATGAGTTTGTAGATGCTATGCTCCACGCTTCTGATACTGAACAGCAAGAGATAGGTATTCAATGGGCATTGAAACAGTCTATTGATCTGTTAGAAGCAGGCGTACCTTGTTTGCACTACTATATTATGCAGAATACAGAACCTATCGTGAAGCTGCTTAAAATGCTCAAAAAGAAAATGTAGTAAGGATTCAGTTTTGATTTGGGCGTGTCCTTGCCTAAGGCTCGCTGCGCTTGTGTGGGCAAGGACACGCCCAAAAAAATTAAAACTTATATAATACACATATAGTAGAATGCTGACCACATTGATGTAGCAGACTCATAAAAAATTTTTCCACATCATTGACTCCTTAGGAAGAGGAGATCGCTCGTTATATTTGGCAGAGGGCTTTTCGTGATAATGATGTATAACTTCGCCAACTACTTGAAAATAAATCAGTTGTCCTATTGGCATGCCTGCATACACTCGCACAGGTTGTGAAACAGATATTTCTAGCGTCCAATGATTACAAAATCCAATATCTCCCTTTCCTGCGGTTGCATGAATGTCTATTCCTAGTCTACCTACCGAACTTTTGCCCTCCAAAAAAGGAACAGCATTGAAGGTTTCTGTATATTCCACCGTTGAACCTAAATATAAACGGTTGGGCAACAGTATGTAGCCCTCATCAGGTATTTCAAAATGTATAACAGGATTATGTTTTTTAACGTCCAAAATTTCATCTTTGTACACTGCTAGATACTTACTCAAATGTACGTCGTAGCTGTTAGTTCCCAAGCAATCGAGGTCGAAAGGTTCTATTTTTATGTTTCCCTTTTTAATTTCAGATAAAATTTGTGCATCAGTTAAAATCATATTACAAAAATAAAAAGCGGTGGGCATTTCTGTACACCGCTTTGCAAGCACTTTATCTCAGTTTTTATCTACTTTATTTTCAGTCTCTTCGCTCATTTGAGTATCCGAAGCGGCTTTCTCTGCTTCTTTTTTGGCAATTCTAATTGCTTTGAGTTCTGCTTTAAGCTGTTCTATTTCTTTGTTAAGTTTGTCTATTTGCGCCTGTACTGAACTCCTCAAGGAGTCTCCAGATTTTCCTTTGGCGAAGAAGGATAAATTATTTTCTAATTGATCTCTTTCCTGCTGCAGTGCTTTTAGTTTTTTGTTGATTTTTGCTTCATCAAGAGTTTCGTTGGTATTAGATTGTCTTTTTTCTTTCTTTTTATCTTTTAGTGCTTTTTTATTGAAGCGGCGAAGATGGTCAAAGTAGTTATCGCAAGCGGCATTGAATCGATTCCATATTTTGTTTTTGTATCTTAGAGGCACATCGCCTAATGTTTTCCACAGCTTTTGATACTCTTTAACTTTATTGGTGTTTTCCTCGTTGGGTTCTTGTTCAACAAAGCTTTCAATCTCTGCACAAATACGTTCTTTCTCCTCTAAATTTTTTGTACGTTCTTTTTCTAACTCTTCATAGTGTTTTTTACGTCTGTCAAAAAAGTGATCACAAGCGGCTTTGAACCTTTCCCAAAGAGGTCTGCTTTCTTTTTCATTAAGAAAAGCAGTATTCTTCCAATCTTCTTGATATTTTTTGACAAGGTCTGTTACACTCTCCCATTCTGTACTATCTTTAAGGCTCTCTACGGCTTCTATCAATGCCATTTTCTGTTGGATAGCGTTTTCTTTTTCTTGTTGTCTGAGTTTGAAGAATTCTTTTTGTTTAGCATAGAATAGGTTAATCAAGTTCTTGTACTTTTTGCGGATATCATCACTTTGTTCTTTGGGTACATGACCGATGCTTTCCCATTCTCTCTCAAAATCTTCTATTTTAGATTGATACTCTTTCCAATGGATATTTCTATCTTGTACATTGATGCTTTCTACAAAGGAATGTATTTGCTGGCAGAGTGATTCTTTTTTAGCAAGATTTTGTTGATATTCTTGTTGCAAACTTTGTAAGTACTCATCATAGCGGGCATTTATGGCGTCTGTGGCTTTTTTGAATCGTTCCCAGATAGCTGCATTGTGTTCGTGAGGTACAGGTCCTATTTCTTTCCATGTATCGTATAAAATTCGAACGCGTTGAATGGCTATTTTGGTGTCTTTTTCTTGCATAAGTGCCTCTGCTTGCTCACATAAAGAGAGTTTTTCCTCATAGTTTTTTCGCCTATCTAGTTCTTTAAGATCGTAATATAGTTTAACTTCTGCATATATTTGGTCAAGTAGAGCTTGAAAGCTCTTTTGTAGTTTCTCATTTTCTCCGGTAGGTGCAGGACCTATTTCTCTAAACTCTTCTTGTATTTTTTTTACTCTTTGTATAGAGTCTATGGATTTTCCGTCATAGATGATTTGTTTTAGTTCATCTATGAGTTCGCTTTTACGTTTTGCATTATTTATTTTTTCTTGTTCTATTTCTGCGTAATGTTTTTCCCTATTCTCATAGAAGGTATTACATATTTTGTTAAATTTCTCGTTGAGCTTTGTGTCTTCTTCTTCTATAACAATCTTAGCATTATCAGAAAGTTCATTCCACCGTCTACGGAGTTCTTTAAATTTATCTGATCCTTCTTTCCAATCCGTAGGCTGTACATGTTGCTGTGCCTCAGCTATGATAGCGAGTTTAAGTTCTTTTAGTTCTTCAAAAGTCTCTATTTCCACAATTTTATTATCTTCTTGCATGTATCAATGTTTAATGAGAATGCAAAAATAAGAGTTTTTTTGATAAAACAGTATTTTTTTACAAATGGTAAGACTAATGGTGTAGTTATTTGAGCATAAACTTAATAAAAACATTTTTTTGATGATGTTTTTAGGGTAGTTAAGATGAATTTTGAGTTATACACGTTGTGTTCAATTTTCTTATGAGAAATGGTTAGGGATAGAATTTTACATAGTTATGATTAGTATTTTTGGGCGTGTCCCTCGCTGCGCTCGGGTCGGCGTGCTGCGGGCTAACGGTGCTACGCCCCACCCGCCCACCCCCTGGTTATGGGGTTAAGGGCATGGGCGAGAGGGGCTTCGCACCGTGCTGACGCACGCCCTCCGCATGCCTCACGCAGCCGCTATTAGACTAATTCCACTTATTCAAACCTTAACCTTGTAAGTACTTGAAAATGAGTATCAAAAAAGATAAAAACAAGGTTTAACCTTGTAGATACTTGAAAATGAATTCAAAATAAGGTAAAACTTGCGTATTCAAGGTTAAAGCGTTGTGTAAAGTCCATATATTCAAGATTTAACCTTGTACATGCTTGAAAATCAATACAAAGTAAGATAAAACGAATGTATTTGAAACAAGATAAAAAATTTTAACCTTGTAAGTATTTAATAATCAATATCAAACAAGGTAAAGCAGACGCATTTATGCAAACAATGTAGAGTATCAAAAAGCTACTTGCGTGAGGGATACGAAGCATGCCGTTAGGCAGTGCGAAGCGCAGCGCAGCACCGAAGCGTTAGCGTAGTGCGGAGTAGCCCGACCCGAGCGCAGCGAGGGACACGCCCAAAAACTAAAAAAGTTAAATAAACGAGTACATACTTTTGTAAAAGGTAAATTTTATGCTAACAATTCTTGGCTTAGATCTGAACCCTTTATACAGAAAAATAAACCGCATCCACAAGAACGAAATTCAAAATAAAGAGCAGAGAAAGATTGAAAATATTACATTGTCTTAATATTTAAGTATTTAACTTTGTAGTCATATATTTCAGATATGAAACATACATTAGTTCTGTTTTTACTTGCTTTATCTGTTAAGTATACCTTTGCTCAGGTTAGTACAATTGCCTCTGTAAGGGCAGCACATGCTTCCTTGCCTGCAAATGGTACAGGTAGCCCCGTAACCGTAACAGGAATTGTCATGAACGGTCCTGAATTGGGTAACATACGATACATTCAGGATGGTACAGGTGGTATTGGCGTATTCGGGACTAGTACTATGGTAACCTCCTTGCAAAGAGGAGATAGCATAGTTGTATCAGGTACTGTAAAGAACTTTAATTCCTTATTAGAGATTGACCCTGTAACTTCAGTTACCGTAGTAGCCAGCAATAGACCCCTCTACGCTCCTGTTAATTTTAATCTTCCTTTCACCCCTGCTTATGCTGAAGCATACGAAGGAACCTTAGTCCGTCTGAACGGCGCCACTTCTATTACTACTACAAGTGGCGGGTCTTTTAGCAGTTTCGCAGGAAATACAAACTATAGAATAAACGGCGACCCTAACTATATTTTGCGCGTCAACAGTGCCTCCACAGGACCTAGCGGCATTGTAGGTAAAACACCTCCCAGCAGTAACTACGATGTTATTGGAATTATGAGCCAATTTAGTTCAAGCAGCACTACCACAGGCTATCAGCTCTTACCCCGTTTAATTGATGATTTCGTTATACCTGTCCCCTTTATTATCGTTAATCCTTGGGCAAGTAATATTACTACAAACAGCTTCACTGTCAACTTCACTACACAGAATCCAGGAAATACAGTTGTAGAATATGGTACTACACCTTCATTAGGTTCATCTGTAAGTAGCAGCACACTCACCACTAACCATAGCATAAATATCACAGGACTAAACCCTGCTACTATATACTATGTAAAGGCGTCTTCTACCAATTCCTTTGGTACTTCTACTTCAGCGATAATGCCCTTAATCACGGCATCTAACTCCTCAGGTATCATCAAAGTGTATTTTAACAATAGTGTAAACACTATGTATTCGTTTCCTGCTAATAATGCCACAGTTTTACCT
This sequence comes from Bacteroidia bacterium, assembly GCA_025057675.1. Taxonomy (GTDB): domain Bacteria; phylum Bacteroidota; class Bacteroidia; order JANWVE01; family JANWVE01; genus JANWVE01. The sequence continues at coordinate 1,462 of JANWVE010000086.1, read as the reverse complement.
AACGCAATTGATGACACTATTATTGCTTATATCAATCGAGCAAAGTATTCTATTGATATTGCTATCTACAATTGGGGTAACGTGGGTATTTCTAGCATTAGTAACGCTGTTAATACAGCTTACGCTAATGGCAAGCAAGTACGCGTCATTTACGATGGTAGCACTACCAGTGCGGGAGTATCTGCTTTGAATACGGCTATTCCTAAGTTAGGTAGTCCAACCTCTTCTAGCTATGGTATTATGCACAATAAGTTTGTGATTATTGACGCAAATTCATCTGACCATAATGACCCTATTGTTATCACAGGTAGTACCAACTGGACCGATAACCAAATAAACAACGATAAAAATGGTATTGTTATCATACAAGATAAGAGCTTAGCCTTAGCCTACAAAATGGAATTTGAAGAAATGTGGGGAAGTAGCACTAGTGTACCCAATACGTCTGCATCTAAGTTTGGACCCTTTAAGACCAATAATACACCTCACCACTTTAACATAGGTGGAAAGTCTGTTGAACTATATTTCTCCCCGTCCGACAACGTAACCAGCAAACTAATTGAAACTATTAACGGTGCTAACAAAGATTTTCAAGCAGCTACTATGCTTTGCACACGAAGCGATATTGCTAATGCTATTAAAAATAAACACTTAGCTTTGGTTGCTAATGGTGATAGCTGCTCCGCAGTTATTCTCAATGATACTACTAATGCTAGTGGTCCTTATTTTACAATGAGATCTGCATTAGGTCAAAGGCTGAAAATATATAATGAAAACAGCTTTATCATGCACCATAAGTATTTGATAGTAGATGCTTCTAGTCCTACAAATGATCCTTTGGTTTGGGTAAGCTCCCACAATTGGGGTAACTCTGCTGAAAATAGAAATGATGAAAATACTCTTATCATTCATGATTACATGATAGCTAATCAGTTCTATCAAAATTTTGCATCTATATTTAATGCAAGTACGCCCACGTCTCGTACTGCTTGTGTGTATCCATACATTACTACAATACCCTCTCTTGACAACACTTCTGTTGCTCAAAATATAAATCTGTACCCTAATCCGACTATGGGACAACTCACTCTCCACATTAACAACTGCACAGGTGAAGTTTTACAATATAGTATTTGGGACATCCAAGGTAAAAATATCCTTTTATCTGAACCTGCACGGTATTCAGGGGTGTATCAAACACAATTAGATTTATCTTATCTTTCACAAGGAGTATATGTAATCAAAGTACAGCAAGGTAATCAAATTTCTACCCACAAAATCATGCTTATGTATTAAAATCTTGTTTTTCTTACACTGCTAAACGGCAGGCGACAGTATATTGCCTTGCCGTTTTGTTTTTATGTATTTTTAGATGACAAAATATATTTTTTTTGGGCGTGTCCCTCGCTGCGCTCGGGTCGGCGTGCTACGGGCTGACGGTGCTGCGCCCCACCCGCCCACC
>JANWVE010000085.1 GCA_025057675.1 Bacteroidia bacterium | reverse complement strand
GGGTCGGCGTGCTGCGGGCTGCGCTATCGCTTCGGTGCTTCGCACTGCTGACGCACCCTCCGCATGCCTCACGCAAGGACCTTGGCAGGTCGGTGGGATCTATTTATTCAAAGCTTAACCTTGTAAGTAACTGATAATCAACATTAAACAAGATAAAAATATATTTTAACATTGTAACTTATTGAAAATCAATTTAAAATAAGGTAAAACTTTGATATTCAGGGTTAAAAGGTTGTCAAAAATCCATGTATTGAAGGCTTAAGCTTGTACATACTTGAAAATGACAAAGAAACAAAGTAAAGTAATAGCATTTCAAACGAGGTAAAAATTTTTAACCCTGTAAGCATTTGATAATGAACATATAGCAAGGTAAAGCAAACATGTGCATAAAAATCAAGTAAAGCGTCAAAAAGCCACTTGCGTGAGGGATACAGAGCATGCCGTTAGGCAGTGCGGAGCGTTAGCGTAGCACCGAAGCGAACGCGTAGTGCGGAGTAGCCCGACCCGAGCGCAGCGAGGGACACGCCCAAAAGTAAAATTATTTTTTTAGAACCAAAATATAAAAGTGTATTTAGCTAACAAAAAACCTTGCCCACCCAAACGGTAAGACAAGGTTTTGTGCCGAGAGTGCTTTTCAATTATGCAAGTGCTAATATGAAGCAAAGTACTAATCCGAAGAGAGCTACTCCTTCTACAAGTGCAGCCATAAGGATCATATTGCTACGAATAGCACCTACTTCGCTAGGTTGGCGAGCAATAGCTTCCATAGCCCTGCCCCCTACTCCACCAATTCCGATACCTGCACCAACGGCAGCTAATCCAGCGCCAAGCCCCGCACCCAATGGAGCGAAACTAGCAGCTTCTAATAGCAGATTTAAGATAAGAGATAACATATACATTAAAGATTAAAGATATTTAATGATGAGCCTCCTCATGATGTTCATGTTCCGCAACGGCATCACCTATGTACATGCACGTAAGCATAGTAAACACCGCAGCTTGCAAAAAGCCTACTAAGAGTTCAAGAAAATCTACAAAGAGTACAAAAGCCGTAGAAACCACCGATGTGCCTAACCCCGCTACGAGTCCTCCCTTTGCCCCAAACATGAAAATTAAACCAATTAGAGCAAGAATCATTACGTGACCCGCAGTGATGTTCGCAAAAAGCCGTATCAAGAGCGTGATAGGCTTAGAAAAAAAACCTATTAACTCTACCACAATCATCAAAGGACGCAGTGCCAAAGGAATACCTGGCATCCAAAGAATATGCATCCAATAGTCCTTTTTAGAAAAGAAAATAATCAAGATAAAGGTCAGGGAAGCCAAAGCAGTAGTAGTAGCAATATTGCCCATGATATTAGGTCCTGCGGGTAGCATTCCTATTAGGTTAGATAGCCATATAAAAAAGAATACGGTTAGCATATAAGGTAAAAACCTTTTGTAGTATTTTTCTCCGATATTAGGGCGTACAATTTCATCCCGTACCAAGATAATGATAGGTTCAATTAAAGACTGCAAACCTTTGGGTGCTTGTCCTTCGCGCCGCTTATACGCCTTAGCCACAGAGGTCATTATCCAAGTGAGCAAAAGCATCACGATTAGCATTGAAAATACATTTTTAGTAATAGACAAATCCAAGACTGGTTCTCCTGATACAGTAAGAAGTTTTCCATGTCTGTGATGGTCGGGCTTCAAACCCATTTCTTTTAATTTATTTTCATCATGCGTATTGAGAAATACCTTTAAGCCTGTTTCTTGACTATAAATAATCCGAGGCAAAGGTAGAGATACATGCGTTTCTCCCATTTTGACAACATCATATTCGTAGTTATCTAAAATATGATGCATAATCATCTCTTTCATGACATTGTCTTTTTTGGGCTTTTCATCAGCAAAAGCTGCGTAGACAAACAAGCCCATTAAAACGATTATCAAGAATGTTTTTATCCGCATACTATTGAAACGGCTTGCAAGTTAGAATAAACATTAACAAAAAACAAACTGTTTTTACTTGATTTGCCTTAAATCTACTGATTTACAGATTATTGCACAATAAAATTAGCAAAATTGATGTTTTGTTGATATATGGTTTTTTCAGAGATTTTTGTTACTTTTTTGTTTTTTGGTGTGTGCTTGCCCACATCTTGCTGCGCTTATGTGGGCAAGGACATGCCCATAAAAAAATCAAAAATAATTCTGTCATTTTCTCTTACTCCCATTAAACAAAAAAATGAGTGTTGATAGTCATATCTGATATTTTTCTAATATTGCATGCGGATTCTCTATTGTGTATGGTACAAGATACAAAAAAACGCAACATAGAGCGTATTATATTTTTGTCTATCATCGTGGTATTAGTGATTGCATTAGCGTATACAGCGCTAAACCGTCAGAAAGTAATTGAGTACAGAGATAGAGTAGTCAAAGAACGAGATAGCTTAAAAACTGAAAACATTGACTTAGAGAAAGAATTAGATGAAGTTAATAAAATCGTACTCAACCAAAAAGGAAGAATAAAAGAACTTGACTCCATTGTAGCCGCACAAAACGAATATATTGAAAAACAAAAAGCACAAATTCGCGCCCAAATTCAAAAAGGTAATCTAGATAAAGAACAAATCAAAAAACTCAAAGAACAAATCGACCAACTTAAATACTACGTAGAAAAATATCAAAATAAAATTGACTCGCTTAGCCGCGAAAATAAAGTTCTAAAAGCAGATTTAGAGAAATTCAAACAAGATAACGAGGAACTTAGAAGAAAAAGCCTTGAAAAAGATGACAAAATCACTGAATTAGATGTAAAAGTCAAAACGGCATCTATTCTCAAAGCGGAAGGATTTAAATTCAGCATGATAAAAGAAAATGGCAAAGAAGATGACGACCAGCCTTTCAAAGCACGCAAAATCAGCAAAATTAAAATGAAATTTACTATTGCAGAGAATCGCGTGGCGGATAAAGGCGAACGTACTCTTTATATCGTGTATATTAACCCTGATGGCAGTGTCAGCCAAGATATGAGCAAGGGAAGCGGTAAAATAAAAACCGTAGAGGGAGAAAAAACCTATTCCACTTCAAAAACCATCAATTACTCTCAATCTGCTCAGGAAGTATCGTTAGTGTATGCTAATCCTACCGAGTATAAACCTGGTAACCATACTGTGGAAGTATACGAAAACGGTTACTTGATTGGAAAGGGTAGTTTCAAGGTAAAGTAATTAAAAACGTATTTTTATTCAGCAATCTTATGGCTTCTGTTTTTTCTAAAATAATTCAAGGAGAGATTCCTTGTTACAAAATCGCTGAGAATGAGTATTGTATTAGTTTTTTAGACATACAGCCTATTGTAAAGGGGCATACCTTGGTAGTTCCTAAACTTGAAGTAGATTACATATTTGACTTACCTGATGATATTTATACACACTTACATTTATTTACTAAAAAAGTGGCTTTAGCACTCAAAAAAGCAATACCTTGTCAAAGGGTATGCACTGCGGTGATAGGTCTTGAAGTACCTCATACTCATATTCATCTCATTCCTACTAATCATATACATGATGTCAATTTTACTAATCCTAGGTTAAAGTTCAGCCCTGATGAGTATCGACAGATAGCACAGGAGATACAAAAGTATCTCTAATAGTTTTGTAAAGGGATATTAGTTTAGGTTTGAAATATGTATAATGTAAGAAAGAGGATTTTTAGGGCGTGTCCCTTGCTGCGCTCGGGTCGGCGTGCTGCGGGCTGCGCTATCGCTTCGGTGCTTCGCTGCGCTCCGCACTGCTGACGCACCCTCCGCATGCCTCACGCAAGAACCTTGGCAGGTCGGCAGGCGTTATTTATTCAAAGTTTTACCCTGTAAGTACCTGAAAATGAATAAAAAACAAGGTAAAAATATATTTTTTACCTTGTAAATTATTGAAAATCAATTCAAAATAAAGTAAAATTTTGGGAATCAGGGTTAAAAGGTTGCAAAAAGTCCATGCATTCAAGGTTTAACCTTGTATATGCTTGAAAATGAATGTAAAACAAGGTAAAATAACCCCACTTGAATAAGGTAAAAAATTTTAACCTTGTAAACGCTTGATAATCAAAACTAAACAAAGTAAAACAAGGATATGTATAAAAACAAGGTAAAACATCTAAATACAGCTTGCGTGAGGCATGCGAAGGGTGCGTGAGCAGTGCGGAGCGCAGCGAAGCACCGAAGCGATAGCGCAGCCCGCAGCACGCCGACCCGAGCGCAGCGAGGGACACGCCCAAGTAATTCAACTGCTATACATTATATTTTTATAGAGTTGAAGGGTTCAACGTTTAAATATCATATTGATAAGAAATTGAATTTACTTTTTTAGGTGTATCCTTATGTGGTCACAGCGAAACGCCAGCAAGGACACGCCAGAAAATAAAGGTAAAAATATCATGTAAGATAGTTATCAACCTTATCATAAAATTATACTCTGTGGTTCTATTTTCATACTGCCTTTATTTGAAAAAAGAATACTTTTCAAGCATCCACATTCAGACTCATGAAACACTAAAAAATTTATTTTCGTACCTTCGTAAGTATGAAATTATTATTTTGGGTACTAAGTGCAGTTTTAATGAGTAAAAGTGTTTATTCACAAGTGATTAAAAAAGTAGGCGAATGGTCTATACCTTACGCTGCGAATAGTATAGAAGTAGATAATTCAGGTAATATTTATCTTTGTCATACTCGTACCCATCAAGTCTCTCGTATCAATACTGAAATTAAACCCTGTACAACGCAGACTATTGGCGGGCGGGGTTTTCATCAAGACCGTTTTAATCAACCTAAAAAAATTGTTGCAAAAAATAGACAGGCAATTCTACTTTTAGACTATGGTAATCAAAGAGTTGTTATTTTGAACGAGCGTCTTCGTTATCTCGAAGAGATAAATTTTAATAAAGACAAGTACGTTATTCAAAACCCTATAGATATCGCTCAAAACATCAACGGAGATATTTATATTTTAGATGAAAATGTGCCTGGAGTAACTAAGCTATCTCAAAAAGGAGAAGTCATTGCTAACTTTGCTGGATATGATTGGGGTAGGGGAAGTTTAGCAGAACCCACTCAAATTGTTGTTAGCAATGCAAATTTTGTGTACGTGTGGGATAGGTCTAAAAAGCATATTCAAAAGTATGACATGTTTGGGGTATATCTTCATAGCATATCAATAGATGGGTCTCTGGTCAGATACGCTGTATCTGAACCATACATTTTTTATTTAACCATGGATAATACCCTGATTGGATATCATCAGGTTGAGAAAAAAAATGAAAGTATATTTTTTAATGAGGTCAGTCAAAGTAAAATTGTGGATTTTGTTGTTACCGAACCTCTTGATATAGCCGAGCGAATTAAGAACAGAAGTTACGAGCAGAGCATGCGAAAAATATACTTGCTGACAGAGAAAAGTGTAGTTGCATACGAGATAAGCTTATGACTCAACTACATGAATATTACATTTTGGTATTTTTCTTTTCAAGGTACTCAACCACTCTGATGTGATTTTAGGACTTTGGGGTAGGTAAAGATGCTCTAATTGCATTAGGTCCTCTAATACAGTGAAAGATTTTATGTCGGGGTTACCTTCTAAGTGCAGTTCTTTGAGTTCTTTCAGCCTGGATAAAATACTAATATCAGTAATTTGATTATACGCAAGATTAAGTATTTTTAAGCGGGACATATTACCGAGTGCGAATATGCTGGAGATTACGTTATGGCTAAGATTAAGATCTTCCATATAAATCATGTTGCTAAGTGCATTTATATCGCTAATTTGATTGGAGTTCAAGTATAGTTTTTTTAAGTAAATCAAGTGGGTGAGAGGTTCAAGGTCCTCTATGTTGTTGGCAGCAAGGCTTGCTACCTCTATACCTATCAATTCATCCATTCCCACCAAGCTACTAATAGCACATTCGTCTGCGTGAAGATGCTGTAAATTTTTGAGTTGAGCGAGGTAAGTTAGTTTTACTATCTCATTCCCTGATATATCCAATTCCTGTAAGTTTTGAAACTCATATAAACGCTTAGGATTGAAAGGTTTATGAGCTAAGTTTAGCCTATACACTTCCTTTGGATTTTTGAGGGCTTCATTTATATCTGTAAATTCTTTTTTTGCCTTTAATTGTGCGGGAGGTATAGGTTGGGGTTGTGCCTCTGACTGTTGGGATTTTACTACGCTAGACCCCAACAATAAAACTAATAACAAGGTAAAAATGTACTTTTGCATGGCGCTCTCTCTTTCTGATTATTGTTTTTTCACAAAAGTACGAAACGCATACTAAATATGCAAGTGTTCGCTTGTAAAATTTGTAATAAACTTTCTTAAAACAAAATACCTGAAAAGTAAAATGCTGATAATGAGTAATATAATAGCCAAAGGTTTTGTTCAAATAGTATCTTATAAGTTCAAATTTGTACGTAATCAAATTGAGTTAAGTTTCAAGTTATTTTTTTCTATCTTTAATAATCCGAGCTTTTTCAGCTTGTTTTTTTTGCAACTCTTCTAACTTACGTTGTAAAGCAGATTTAATTTCAGGTCTGGATGCTGATTTTTGTTGATATGCCTGAATTTTTGCTAATAATTTCTTTTCATCTACAGTGCGTTTGATTAGCTCTTGCTGTATTATAGAAAGCGTAGTGCTGATGAAATAATAAAATGAAAGCGCCGCAGATATGCTATTAAAATAACCTAAGAAAATAATCGGCATTATGTATGATATCCATAGCATTTGCTTGTATTGTGGGTTAGTTTGTGTTTTATTTGTAATGTATGTGTATAAAATGGTAGATGCCGTCATGAGTAAGGTAAATAAACTTACATGATCTCCGTAGAATGGAATTTTGAAACCAAAATCTAGGATAGAGTCATAGGTAGATAGATCTTTTGCCCATAAAAAGCTTTGTTGTCTAAATTCTATGGCTTGGGGGAAGAACTGTAATACAGCAAATAAAATAGGCAGCTGTAGCAGCAAAGGCAAACATCCGCCTAAAGGATTGACACCTGCTCTACGATAAAAGCTCATTATTTCCTGTTGCTGCCGAGTTGGGTCGTCTTTATACTTTTCCTTGATGGGTTCTATCTGAGGGGATAGTATCCGCATCTTTGCCCCTGAAATGTAAGACTTCCAATTTAAGGGTAATAAAATTAGCCGAATTGCAATAGCTAACAAAATAATATTTATTCCATAACTGATACCCATCAACTCAAATAGATTAAACAAAGGTATGATAATATACATATTTACATATTTAAGGATGAACCATCCTAAACCTAATTGTTTATGAAAACCTTCTGCATCTGATTTCGCTATTGCTCTCAATTGGTGATAGTCATTAGGTCCGAGATATAATCTAAATTTGTGTTCTGTATTCTGACCTGGGGTATATCCCACACTTAAACGAGAACTATATCCTTTGATAATATTTTCATTTTGGGGTACATAACTTTCCACTTTCATCCCTAAGGTAGGCACGCCTGATATTAAAGATGTACAAAAATATTTTACCTTGTGAGATACCCAATATACAGATCCGTTTTGTGTTTCGCTTTCTAAATCATTAGAGGTATAGCTCAAATGGTCTACGTCGCCTGCCCAATTGTAGTACAAAGCAGAATTAATTCGATTATCTTCAAGGTCTTCTTTACGTTCTGTAGCCAGCATTTGAGTCTGCAAAAAAAGCTCATAGCTATTATTAGTAAGAATGTCTTTCATACCTTTTATGTTTATATCCATACCTACCACGTAGGAGTTACCTTGTAGTGTAAAGACGCGTTCTATGTAGTTATTGTTGTCTATTTTGACAATAAAAGAAAGTTTAGCTTGTTTATCCCCTGTTAATTTGATAGTTGTATCGCCTTGAACAGTAAAATACAGTTCATCGGTATTAAGAATATTTCCATTTGCCATGGCGAAGTTGCAGTATAATTTGTTAGAATTTCCCTCAAAAAGTACTAATGGCTTGCCGTAGTAGGTCTTAAATTGTTTAAGCTCTGCACGGACTAAGTTTGCTCCTTTGGTGTCAAAAGATAGTTTTAGGACTTCGTTTTCTACTGTAATGATACGGGATTTACCTTGTGAGTAGGGTGCAAATGGTCCGAATTTATTTTGTAACTGTACTTTTTTAAGGCTATCAGAAATGGTTAAGGTATCTTTTTTAACAAGGGTATCTTTTTTAGGATCTATTTTTTTAGGTTCATTTTCTTGTTTTTTGAGGGCTTCTTTGCGCCTTTGTTCTAATTCTGCTTCCGTAGGGCGATTGATATACATGTATGCAAAGAGTATAATCCCTATCAAAATAAAACCTATAATCGCATTTTTGTCTAATCCTTTCATAAGGGAATGGAGCTGCAAAGGTACAAGAATTGAGTTGAGTTTGTAGTTATGTTTGTAATTTTTTATGTCATTTCTTATCTATATACTTAAAGATTAAGGATTTATATTTGTTTTTGATATAGTTGACAAACAAATAAGACGATTAAATATAGATACTTTAATGAGTAAATTTTTTGGGCGTGTCCCTTCGCTGCGCTTCGGGTCGGGCTACTGCGCACTACGCGTTCGCTTCGGTGCTTCGCTGCGCTACGCACTGCCTGACGGCATGCTCCGTATCCCTCACGCAAGCGGTATTTTGATGTTTTTACCTTATTTTTACACATATCTTTGCTTTACCTTATTTTATGTTGATTATCAGATATTTATAAGATTTTTTACCTTGTTTTAATTGTAGTTGTTTTTATATTGTTGTATATTCATTTTCAAGCACACACAAGGTTAAAACTTGAATAAAGGGACTTTACACAGCTCTCTAACCCTAATTAAATAAGTTTTACTTTGTTTTGCATTGATTTTCAAATGTTTACAAGGTTAAAATATATTTTTTACTTTGTTTAATGTTCATTATCAGTTACTTACAAGGCTAAATTTCAATAAGTAGGAGTTAGTTTTATAGGCGTTTGCGTGAGGCATGCGGAGGGTGGGCGTTAGCCCAGTGCGGAGCGAAGCGCAGCACCGAAGCGAAGCGTAGCCCGCAGCACGCCGACCCGAGCGCAGCGAGGGACACGCCCAAAAACTAAAAAATCTATTCCACTTAGCCTTACATGCTTTTTGAATATCAAATACATGATGTATATCAGAGTGAAATATGTCTATCAACCCTTCTTAATCCCTGTAAGATATCACGTGTATTATTGACTTATATCAAAACTCTTACTATATTTGAACCATGAAAAAAATTATCACTCTGCTTCTTCTGACCTCATTCCATTTTGTAAAAGCACAAATACCTAATCAAACCTATTCGGGACCCGCCATTACCTACCAAGTTACCCCTATAGATAAACTCAACCAAATGCAAGTGAACAAAATAAAGTACGACATGAACGCAAATTTAGAGGAAGTAATTTGTCCTGATAGCGGTTTTAATAAAGATAACTGCTTCGTAGCAACTTATGATATTCCAGACAGAAAAAAAGTTCAGGCTAGACTTCAAGGCTATATGGCAGGCTTTGGGCTACGGCAATACTACGGAGACTACGCCCGTATGCGATATAAAGATGTTAAAATTCCAAAACTTAAAATAAATGAACCTGTTACAGTTGTTTTTGATTTAGAAGATCAAGGTAACGGAAAGGTTAAAGTTTTTATTAACTTCAGATTCGCAGACGGTAAGCAAATAAGTACAAAAACCCACCCTGATATTAGTTTTGAGATACGTAGGTGGCTACTCCACAGTCAAGGAAAGTACAAGGAACAGAAATTCTAAAAATTCTAATTTGAATTATAGCTATTGACCAAAATTGATTATATTTGTGCAACAAATTAAATAACCAAATGATTGTAATACAACTCCTAAAAGTTTTATATATGAGCAAAACATTACAAAACACAGTTATTTTTTCAATACTATTATTTCTGCTCTCATGCTTGAGTAACTGTCAGAAGACATACGCTCAAAGCGCTATCCGCGGTACAGTAGTAGAGTATGAAACCAACGAGCCAATTGCAGGGGCAAAAGTATATATACCGGGCACCGCCTTCTCCTCTATGACCGATAACGAAGGTAAATATGAAATCCAAGACATTCCTCCAGGCGACTATGAATTAGTAGTTACTAAACAGGGATACTTAGATAAAAAAACACCTACTCAAAAAGTAAAAAAAGATGTTGACATAGCACTTAACATCCAAATTGAAAAGAAAAATACATCAGGAGTGGCTGGTAACTAATACCTCAACCTATAATTAAAAAATACTATTTACTATCAGATATAAATCATTTTCTCCTCGCTCGTGTTTATTTCGTATATTTGTGTTAATAATATGAGAAAGTTCATACTTCTACTTCTTTTTGCTACTTGCTTATTTAGTTTGTTCTTATACGGTCAAACTTATAAGAATAACTGGATTGACTATAGCCAATCTCACTATAAGATACGTATCGCCCATGAAGGAATGTATGTACTAACTTTTTCTCAAACCAGCAGTGCAGGCTTGGGAAGCATACCTATACCCAACTTACGCATGTACAGGCGAGGCGTAGAACAACTTTTATGGATAAAAGATAACAACAGCAATAATTTATGGGATAACGGCGACACTTTATATTTTTACGCCAAAGGTTTAGATGGTTTAGATGACGCAGAACTGTATGCCAGCCCCAGCCACCAACCTAACACAAAATACGCCCTTTTTGGTGGAGACACAGCCAGCTACTTCTTAACTACAAGCCCAAGTCCTTCCACTCAGCGATACACTTTGTTTCAAAGTACCTCTTTTACAGCACCTTTGCTTACGCAAGGTATCACTACATTTGTAGAACAATTAGCTAACACTTATTACAATGGCAGAAGCTGTTGGAATATAGGTACATTTATGGGCTATCCTGCTTGGCCAGGCATGCCTGAAATTTATAATCCCGAATTTACTAATGGCGAAGGCAAAGTAGGAACAATAATCAACAGTCCATCTACAGCGGACTTTACTATTTCAACCCCTTTAGCCAACACCAGCGCCACAGATAGCGTCATATTAGAACTCAAATTTACAGGTTTGAGTGGTAGCTCATCCGCAAGCCCAACCTACGGAGGATGCCCAAATAATTCAGCAGGACACACCGTTCTGCTCAAATGGAACGGAAATAATATCACTTCTTTCAATTGGTCAGGCTTTACAGTGCATACTCGTACAGTTAAATTTCCTGCATCTTGGCTTACTTTGAACAACACGCTTTCTATTCAACACACAGGAACTAATAGCTTAATTGCTTTCAATCAATACACAATTAGCTATCCTAAACTACTCAATCAGCATGATGTAACAGGTCAAGAAATGCTAACTCTAAAAGGTAGCCCAGGAAATAACTATTTCAAAAGATATGGTATAGCAGGTTCAGGCGCAGCATATTTCTTTGATATGACCAATAAAGTAGTCTGTCAAGGAATTATGGATGCGGATACGGCTAAAATTATTATCAACAATGGAGGATTGCCCCAAACAGGCTTTTTTGTGATACAAAGTAATCTTAAAATTTGCCCAAATCCTACCCTCGCTAGCTTCGCCAACCTACCCGCAGGTATCTCTGCAAACTATGACTTTATCATTATTACGCATAAAAGTTTATCAGTAGGTGCCAATGAGTATTTATCCTACCGAAACACAAAATACAATGCAAAAATTTACTACATAGATGAGATTATGAATGAGTTTGCGTTCGGTGATTTTACTCCGTTAGCACTCAAAAGAATGGGCAAATACATGACAAATGTGTGGAATCCTCTACCTTCACAAAAACGCAGGCATATCCTTTTACTGGGCAAGTGTATTGCCTTAGCAGGAAACACACCTAACAACCTTGTACCTACTTGGGGTAACCCTGTAAGCGATAATTTATTTATTGGCAATTTTGATAACAACCAAATCATGACCAATAACCGTCTGACCATAGGTAGAGTAACCGCCCTTAATAACGCCGAAGTATTAGCTTATTTAGACAAAGTAAAATCTTTTGAGCAAAAAGGAGCACAACCTTATATTAAGAATGCTTTACATCTTGGCGGAGGTGCAAACAAATGGGAAATCGACACCATTTCTTACATTCTCAAAAACATAATGGGCAAAATAATTGAAGGATACCCTTATGGTGCAGACGTATTTACCCATACCAAAGACTTTACTAAGCCTATTGTGGGCGATATTATGTCCACTATTTTCAATAAAATAAACAATGGCGTAGGTATAATTAACTTTCTTGGACACGGTACTACCCAAAATTGGGATGTAGCCGTAGATGACGTAACAAAGTACGAAAACAAAGACCGCTATCCTTTCATTATTTCTAATGGATGTCAGACAGGGGACTTTGCGTTACCAGGTAGCAGTATTGGCGAAAATTTTGTCAAAACACCTGAAAAAGGGGCAGTAGTTTATTTAGGGGGCAGTGCTACTACTTGGCTAAGTGTAGTAGATAGATACGTTGATACTTTGTACGTCAAGTTGTT
>JANWVE010000084.1 GCA_025057675.1 Bacteroidia bacterium | reverse complement strand
CGTCAGCAGTGCGGAGCACAGCGAAGCACCGCAGCGATAGCGCAGCCCGTAGCACGCCGACCTTGCCCACACGAGCGTAGCAAGACGTGGGCAAGGACACGCCCAAAGAATTAAAACTTAACCTTTCAAAATAACTTTTTATGTAAAGAAAAAATAGACTTAATAATTTACTTCGGACCTTTCCCGAGTGCAGCAAGAGACACCCCAAAAATTGATAAGCTACTAAGAACTAAATAAACATCCATAGAAAGTGCTTCATCTCTTTTCATCTAACCGTGTAATACTATGCACATGTATCATTCTACCCCACTGAAAAATACTCACTTTTACAGAGGGTTCAAAAATAACCTTAACCCGTAGATTATGTATTTTGAACTCTGGAGGTATTTCCTCGTCAGGAAGATATTTTTTATGAGTGTCAAGTTCAATGATACCCCAAAATCCCCCCTCTATTTCTATTTTTTGAATAATCCCTTCTATTTGATACATACTTAAATGGCTATTACAAAATGTGAATTTCACAAATAGGTAGCTTCTGTTTGAGCATGTTAAGCCATTTAATATTTACGCGACTGTCTACCTTGAGCAGCGTCAACTGGCTAACTTGTTCAAGAACATCTAAATTTTGTATAGGTGTGTTTACAATCTCCAAAGATTTGAGGTCTTTGATTTTAACTATCGGACTGATGTCCCTAACGTTTGTGTTGGATAATTCTAAATGTTCTAAATAAGGCAGTGAAGATAAATAATGAATATCGGTAATAGGGTTGTTACCTGCATATAGGTGTGTGAGCGAATGACAGTTCTCTATACCTTCCAAACTTTTGATTTTACAATGCTGAATGTTTAATTTTTTGAGTTTTTTCAGGTTAATCAAAGGTTTGAGATGCATTATAGGCGTACCCTCCAAAATTAAGGTTTCTAACTCATTTAAAGGATACAAGGGAGATATATCCAAAGCCTTTTTAGTACCTTGATATACTACTTCAAGATATTTAAGTTTTTTAAGGTTACCTATGGGGTTAAGGTCATGAATGATAAGATATTTGAGTACTAATTTAGTTAGTTTTTGAGCAGTTTCAAGCATATCTATGTTTTTAATGCTCGTAAATCCGCTTCGTAAATAAGAAAGACTAAAAAACGTAAGATTAGGTAAATGAGTGATAGGTTCTAGTGAAATCGGTTTTACTATATCTACATCTACCCCTGTTAAGTGAGGAAATTCTATCAAGGGATTGAGGTCATCTATATGAGTGTCTGATTTTATATTGATCAGTTCTAATTTTTTGTAGGCATATTTTAATTCCATGTCAGACAAGTAAGGCGATAGCCCATGTTTTGCGAATATTTGTTGCCATACAGGGGGTAGAGTTTGTAACCATTGCCTAATTGTAAGGGTTTGATTATTCAATCTAACGGGTTTTTCGGCTTCAAGTAGGGTTTCAAACTCTGCCTGGGATATTCTAAGGATTTGTCTTAATTCTGATAGTTCCTTGTACTCTTCGGGGGTGAGTACATCATCTGCTACTGCGTCATGAATAGCTTTGATAAGCATCTGTCTATTTTGCTCTTCGTTCCAATTAAAATAATGAAATATTCTCTTGAATAGACTCATAGCTTATGTACTCAAATAAAAGTTTCTAAAGAGAAGTAAAATTGAAGTGCCAGTTTGTTTGATAAGGTTGATAAGGTTCATTGAATTACTGGGTGCATTCATGCGACAAAGGTACGTATTTTATGTTCAAAAGCAAAGTTTGGTATTATGTGATGGCTTATTTTACTTTTTTGGGCGTGTCCCTTCGCTGCGCTCGGGTCGGCGTGCTGCGGGCTGCGCTTACGCTTCGGTGCTGCGCACTGCTTACGCACCCTCCGCATGCCTCACGCAAGCTGCTTTTAGATGTTTTACCTTGTTTTTAGACCTATCTTTGCTTTACCTCGTTGATTGTTAATTATCAAACACTTACAAGGTAAAAAATTTTTTACCTTATTTGAACTGTACTTGTTTTTATCTTGTTTGATACTCGTTTTTAAGTGCTTACAAGGTTAAACCTTCAATACATGGACTTTTTATACTCTCTTAACCCTGAATACGCAAGTTTTACCTTATTTTCAATTCATTTTCAAGGATTTACAAGATTAAAACGTATTTTTACCTTGTTTTCTGTTCATTTTCAAATACTTACAAGTTAAAAATTTGTATAAGCGAACTTAGTTTGATAGCCGCTTGCGTGAGGCATGCGGAGGGCGTGCATCAGCACGGTGCGGAGCCCTCGCACAACCCTCAACCCTTAACCAGAGGGTGGGCGCAGCACCGTTAGCCCGTAGCACGCCGACCTTGCCTACACGAGCGTAGCGAGACGTGGGCAAGGACACGCCCAAAAAAGTATCTTCGCTTTGAATAATAAAAAAGAAAATAAACATCTTTTAAAATGCGACGTTTTACAAGCAAATTTTTTATATTTGCTCAAAAGTATATGAAAAAGATATATTTACTCGGAATATACCTGACCATAGTTGTATTCTCTACTGATGCACAAAATTACTGTATGCGATTCTATGGGCATGGTACAGGAGATATTGACAGAGTGAAAATCCCTATCGATGCACCTGAAAAACCCGTAGACTTATCCAACGATTTTACAATTGAATTCGAAATCAAAGCTTCTCTGTCTGATAATCCTCTTGGAAGCAGCGCAGTACAAGGAAATAATGACGATTGGACATTAGGACACATCATCATAGATAGGGATATTTTTGGTGCAGGAGATTATGGCGACTATGGGATTTCACTCGTAGCAGGAAAAGTAGCGTTCGGGGTTAATAATGGCTCACAATCCTTTACTTTAATAGGCAGCATGAATGTTGCAGATAACGTATGGCATCATATTGCAGTAACTCGTAACAGCACTACAGGTGCGATGCAAATATACATTGATGGAACGCTTAATGCTTCTGTACCCACAGGACCCGCAGGAAATATCAGCTACAGGAATGGACGCACTACTAGCTATCCTAATGACCCATACATAGTTATCGGTGCTGAAAAACATGACTATAATCCACTTATGTATCCCTCATACAACGGATACATCGATGAACTACGAATTTCTAATTCTATTCGTTACACTACTAACTTTATACCCCCCAGCACACCTTTTACTACCGATGCTAATACCCTCGGCTTATATCATTTTGATGAAGGTTCAGGCACTACTCTGATAGATGCTTCTGCCCATAGCGGAGGGCCTAGTAATGGTATAGTTAAGTTCGGAGGCTCGGGGACTCCAGGACCTGTATGGATACTCAAATCCTCAGTTACAAGCGCAGAAGACTATAATTTGAACTTATCTCACGGTTTTTATCCTAACCCTTTCGATAAGCATTTTTATCTAAAAAACAACTTAAAACCTAACCAAAACCTCTTAATTTTTGATGTATTGGGTAGAGAAATTCAATTTGAATTATCTGATAATACTGTTTATATATCAAAAGAACAGCAGATGCCCAAAGGGTTATACTTAGTTTGTGTGTCCGAAGATGGTAAAATAATATATCATTCTATTATGTTGCATGAATAGAAAATACACTATACAAAAACCAATACTTGATTTTTATCTCAAAATTGGCAACATAGTTTGATAATCTGATAAAGTTAAGTTTTTTGGGCGTGTCCCTCGCTGCGCTCGGGTCGGGCTACTACGCACTACGCTTGACGCTCGGTGCTACGCTATCGCTTCGCACTGCCTAACGGCATGCTCCGTATCCCTCACGCAAGCAGCGTTTGGATGTTCTACCTCATTTCTACGCATACCTTTGCTTTACCTTGTTTGATGCTCATTTTCAAACATTTACAAGGTAAAAATTTTTTACCTTGTTTGAAACGCTATTAGTTTACTTTGTTTCTCTCTCATTTTCAAGCATGTACAAGGTTAAACCTTGAATACATGGACTTTCTATACCCTCCTAACTCTGAATACGCAAGTTTTACCTTGTTTATAATTGATTTTCAATAACTTACAGTGTTAAAATCTATTTTTACCTTGCTTAGTGTTCATTATCAGATACTTACAAGGTAAAGATTTGAATAAATAGATACTGCGGACCTGCAAAGGTCCTTGCGTGAGGCATGCGAAGGGCGTGCGTCAGCACGGTGCGCAGCGAAGCGCAGCACCGAAGCGTCAGCGTAGCCCGTAGCACGCCGACCCGAGCGCAGCGAGGGACACGCCCAAAATAAAGCTAATAATTAAACTCACAAAATCAATTGTTATCTAAAACCCTGTATTAGTACATCAGATTACAATCCTTCCTTCAAAAACCTTCATAGCAGGACCTACTAAATTGATACTCCCATTTTCTAATAACTGCACAATAAGCATCCCACCCTTAGTTTTGACAATAACCTCGTTGAGATTCTGCTTGCTTAAATCCAAAAAACATAAAACCGAAGCTACTACTCCCGTACCACAAGAAAGAGTTTCATTTTCTACACCCCGCTCATAAGTACGAACATATATCTTGTCTTTGTCTAAAAATTGTACAAAATTTACATTAGTACCATGGGGCTGATAAACTACACTATTACGAATAGACCTACCTTGCTCTACTACATTGTAAGTTTCTACATCTGTAACAAATTGTACATGATGTGGAGAACCTGTATCAACAAAAAAAGTAACATCATTGTACAATTGCTTGATCTGAGGTTTTTGAGTGAGTAAAGTAAGTTCTATAAAATCGTTAGATAAAATACGAAAAGGATATAAAGTATTAGCATGAATAAAGGTCCCACTATCCTTAACTATTCCAAGTTTTTTTGCGAATACTACGGCACATCTTCCCCCGTTGCCACACATACTACCTAATCTGCCGTCAGCATTGTAGTATATCATTTCAAAATCTGCTTTTTGATGGTTAGTATTTGTAATAAGAATAACCCCATCAGCACCTATACCAAATTTTCTATCGCACAATAGTTTGAACAACTCTTCTGGGCTATTTACATGCTTTTTTTCTCTGTCATCAATAAGGATAAAATCATTTCCAGTTCCTTGAAATTTACTAAAATGGATATCTTTTAGTTCCTTTAACATGGCTTCAAAAATACATATTTTTGTATTTGATTATGGTAGGTTCGGTATTAAAGTTTATGGGAATTTTTTTATTAAGCATGGTACAGTATAAGCTGGCGCTACTGAGTGTAATAGCAATCAAAGAATGGCATATTATATTGCAGTTCATTTGTGTAAGTTCGGGTTATATGACCATGACAACGTTAGTTTGTTTTTTTGAAAAGCGGGTCAGAAGTTTGCTTCAAAGGATAAGGAGGATTTTTACTCATAAGCCTGTTTCGTTCAAGAGAAGGAGAAAAATGATTAAATTTGCTCATAGGTATGGGGTTTGGGGTGTAGGTTTATTAAGTCCTATTACTGTGGGGGCTTTGGCGGGTAGTGTAATTGCAGTATCTTTAGGTGGGCATAAGAAACAAGTTATATTTGCTTTTTTGATAGGATGTTTGTTTTGGACTCTTTTGTTTCTTGGTTTATCAGATCTTGCGTTGCGGTGGTTGTAAGTAAATGATGATTTTTGTACAGGATCCAATCAAGAAACTGTTCATATACTTGATGATTTTTTGGGCGTGTCCTTGTGGGCGTTTTGCTAGCGCTCATGCCCACAAGGTCGGCGTGCTACGGGCTGACGGTGCTACGCCCCACCCCCTGGGCAAGAGTGAGAGCGTAGGCGAGGGGCTTCGCACCGTGCTGACGCACGCCCTCCGCATGCCTCACGCAAACGACAAGTAGCCTAAATCCGCTTATACAAAATGTAATACTGTAAGTGCCTGAAAATGAATGCTAAATAAAGTAAAACCTAACTTTAACCTTGTAAATTGTTGAAAATCAATTAAAAATAAGGTAAAGCTTTGATATAAACGGTTAAAGGGTTATCAAAAGTCTATGTATTCAAGATTTAACTTTGTACATGCTTGAAAATGAACACAAAACAAGATAAAAAGACAGTAATTAAAACAAAGTAAAAAATCTTAACCTTGCAAATGCTTGATAATCAACTTAAAACAAGGTAAAGCAAAGGTATACATAAAAACAAGGTAAAACATCCAAAGGCTGCTGCGTGAGGCATGCAGAGGGTGCGTGAGCAGTGCGGAGCGCAGCGAAGCACCGAAGCGATAGCGCAGCCCGCAGCACGCCGACCCGAGCGCAGCGAGGGACACGCCCAAAAAAAGAACTATACACAACAATCTTTGTTATTACATGGGAATGAAATTATTGTAAAGTAGATTATTTGTAACTTCGCATGCGTATGAGATACCGTAGAAGAAAATTTTTACATCAAATTGCAGCAGTAGGTGCATCGGTGCTTTTCATACCTAACGGAATTACAGCTTGCACAAACAAAAAAAAGGACTACCAAACCGAATTAGAGATAGGTACGACCACAGAATTTGATAAAATAACCTACAAGACTAACGAATTTAACAACGTACCAATCCTAACCTTGAAAAATGAGGAAGGAAAATACGAAACTTTTAGCTTAGAATGCACTCATCAAGGTTGTATCGTAAAATTTTTTGAAGACAGCAAAGAATTTAGATGTCCGTGTCATAAGGGGGTTTACAACACTAAAGGAGAGGTAATCAAAGGGCCACCTCCTGCACCGTTGAGAAAATATACCACTATTGTAAAAAATGGCAAGATTATTGTACTTGAGCAAGGCGTCTAATACTGTTTGCCTTGTATCTGCATTATAGTCCATACTGGTTAAGAAAAATATTCCCTAAACGCATTTGGGAATGCACCTGCTCACCAACTAAAAATAGTCTGTATCTCACTTTTGACGACGGACCCGTTCCAGAGGCTACCCCCTGGGTATTGGATGTATTAAAGGATTACCATATCAAAGCAACTTTCTTCTGTGTGGGAAACAATGTAAAACAACACCCACGCTTACTAGAAAGAATACATGAAGAGGGACATTTGATAGGAAATCACACTTATCACCATAAAAACGGTTTTTATACGTACACAGAGGAGTATATTCAGGACATAATGCAGACCCAAGAAATACTCAATCAAATTTTACCGTATTCTACACCATATTTTAGACCGCCTTACGGTAAGATCACTTTTACCCAGGCTAAAACTATTTCTAAAACTCACACAATTGTAATGTGGTCGGTATTATCAGGAGATTTTGACACTAATATATCAGAACAAAGAGTACTTGAGAAAACATTACATTATACCAAAAGTGGGGCTATCATAGTATTTCATGATAGCATCAAAGCTTTTCCAAGATTAAAATACGCTCTACCTCATTACATAGAAAACTGTCTGTCTTTGGGATATGATTTTCAAAAGTTGAGGTTGCCCGTTTGTACAGATTTATCCGTTGCAAATGTGCCTTAAAAACAGACTCAACTGAATATAAAATTTTTTGGGCGTGTCCTTGTGGGCGTTTCGCTGCGCTCATACCCACAAGGTCGGCGTGCTACGGGCTGCGCTATCGCTTCGGTGCTGCGCTTCGCTTCGCACCGTGCAACTGCACGCCCTTCGCATGCCTCACGCAGAGAACGCAGCAAGTAGGCTATACCCATCTATTCAAATTTTCACTTTGTAAGTATTTGAAAATGAACACTAAATAAAGTAAAAAACAAGATTTAACCTTGTAAATACTTGAAAATGAATACAAAAAAAGGTAAAAATGAACGTACTTGAAACAAGGTAAAAAATTTTAACCTTGTAAATACTTGATAATCAAACTCAAACGAGGTAAAGCGAAGGTGCATCTATAAACAAGGTAGAATATCAAAAAGCTGCTTGCGTGAGGGATACGCAGCATGCCGTTAGGCAGTGCGAAGCACCGAAGCGTATGCGCAGTGCGGAGTAGCCCGACCCGAGCGTTAGCGAGGGACACGCCCAAAAATATAATCCGTAAAGTTATTTTGAGAATCAAGAGGTAGATTTTAAGATTTTTTTTTACTTTGCAACCAATTTGTTCGAGCTATGAAAACCATTTTTGTATTGTTAGTTAGCATTTTAACCTTAACTTTTTCATGTTCAGACCGTGTATATGCGCATTCGTACATACCTGCGCATACGCATACTATTCAAAAAACATCAAAAATAAAATCATTAAGTAAGCAGGTAAAGTATTGGAAAATCCAAAAAAGACATAAAAATCCTGCTCCTATTTTTTTAGTCATAATGATTGTAGCGGCGATAGCGGCGCTTGCAGTCTATTTTCTTAACATGGGGGTCGTTATAGCGGCAATTTTAGGCGGTATTGCTTTTATTGCCTTCATTCTTTACTTTGTGTATTCAGGTGCAAATTAAGATAAATCTTGCTCTACCTGCGCGTTTAAAGCCGTTATTATGGAGCATATTTACTCTGCGATGCTTATTGATAGCATACGTACTAAGCCACCAAAACTATACATGGGACGATAGTTTTCAATACCTCCAAATAGCCCATAATCTCCCTGCTTATTATTCTCAATGTATTTCCTCACCTTACGTCCCTGACCTGCAACGCCTACCACTCTACCCTATTTTTTTGTATATACTTCGTTCGAACTCTCAACTTGTTCTTGTCGTTCAATTTGTTATTCAAAGTTTTACAGCTGTGCTCATTTATGAGATAAGTAAAAAGTACGTTAAAAATTATGCTATTTATGTGGGATTAGCCTACTGGATTATGCCTACGAGTGTCTTATTTTCAAGTTTAATACTCACAGAATGCTTATTTGTTTTCTTAATGATAGCAGGAATATGGTTGATGCATCAACAAAAATGGATATTAGCAAATCTATTTATTTCGGCGAGCATTCTTACTAGACCTAACAGCATTTTTTTGCTATTTTTTATGCTTGTGATGGGGATTTACTCAATGTGGAAACAAACACACTTAACTAAAATATATTTTTTTGTGGGATTGGTTTTATCTTTATTTTGTGTATCTAGTTGGGTGTATAGGAATTACACTATTTCAAAGGAGTGGAGGTTATCTACCTTAGCGGATAACACTCTTATTCATGGTAGACTGGGAGGGCTTTTGTGCTATCAAAAGAAATTACCTTACACGGATGAAAATTTAGTTACACAGGCAGAAGCATATTTGATTAGTGAAAAAGTTGTGCCTTTCAAAACTTATTATTCTGATGTACATGTACAAGAAACGGAACTTTATACTTCAAAAGCACGTGCTACGGCGTATCGATATATTTTTTCAAATGCAGTAGATTATTTAGTATTTCAGTTAGATTGTGGATTAGGATTATACAAAGGTATGGGTTATAGGTCATGGAATAGCCTTACTAATAGTAAAGTGATTGCAATTGTTTTAGCCATTTTACAAGCTTTTTTTTCTTTATCTTGTGTATTCGTGTTAGCACGTGCTTGCCTATATTTTAATCGCTTAGACAGGGTACAGCGAGCCGTATTTTTGAGTGTATTAGCGATGTTATTACTTTCATTACTCCCTTATGCAGACACGCGATATCGGTTTCCATTAGAAAGTTTGATATTTACACTGTGGGTAAAAAAGTAAAAAGTACTTTTTTGTAGATTAGGTTTATTTTTGGGCGTGTCCTTGTGGCATACGCGCAGCGAAACATACACAAGGACACACCCAAAAAAAGTATTAGAAATTAAATTTGTAAATTTCAATTATCCTGCTCATGTTGCTGATAAAACTTAATAAAAACTTCTAAACTATTCTTTCCATTTTCATATTCCTTATGAATACTGTCATTAGGCACAGACTTGTAAATGAGGGTATTGAGGTTACGACTGGTAATTACAAATACATTATTCAAAGTAGAATTACAAAAATCTTTGACAGAAGGGTCATTTTTCAAATGCTCGACGTATTGCTTGGCTTGTCTTTTATCGGGAAATACTGAAATGTAAATCAGGTTCAAAGTGTCGTTATAGATATTATCATTGACCGTGAGATTATTAGTAGAGTAGTATTTAGCATTAAAGTCAGAGACTTTAATTTTAGCTGCATTGAGGCTTTTTTTGCTATGAATATACATAAATACGACAATTTTATCCGTGGGCTTAATTTCTGCATCAAACTCAAGAGTAGCCTTAGAGATGCTTTCTTTATTTTTTTCAAGTGTAGCTAAAAGTCCTCTGACTTGATTTATGAAAGGCGCTTTAGGAAAGTTTTTATCAATATAACGGTACTCTGCAATAAGGCTATCTGTTTTATCTAATTGTTTGTATGCATAAGCACGTAAAAAATGGAATTTTGCTATCTCCTCATGTTTAGGATTAGGGCGTATAGCATCATCACAAATAGAAATCGTGCGGTCAAATGCGTTGCTCTCATAAAGAGCAATCGCTTGGGCATATAATTTATTCATGCTATCACGAAAAGCGACCTGCTTGTTGTGCCTTCCCATAATTAACTGACTATACTCATGGTCAGGATAAGCCTGAATGAGTAAGTTCTTGTAATACTCTGCTTTTTCAGTATTTCCCATTTTTTTGTAAGCTCCATATAAAGAAAAGTAAATAGAGGGCTTATGCTTAGTTTCAGGGAAGCGTTTGAGTGTGTTCTCAAAGGTATATTGAGCTGAATCAGGCATATTAAAACCAATGTAAAACGTGTTTCCTAATTGAAACATAGCTTCTTCTATTTCAGATGACAGTTTATTGCGTTCCTCATCGTTTTTAGGTAGGTTTTTGAGATAAGTTTCTCGTAATAAGAGAGGATTTTTAGATTTATTTTTTGGGTCTGTATTCTTATTAGGGTCGTTGTTATTGTCAAAAGAGAAATCCTCAAATTTAATTCCTTCTGAATATTTCCAGTTGTCTTTATACACTCTATCGCCCCACAAGCGCTTAAATTCGGCTTTACCTTGTGCTACGGCAGCAGGATTATCAAAGTAAAACATTCCGCCTGTGTTGATATTAGTTTTTGGTGTTTCATCTCTTAAAGGGTCTGTGAAGTTGTTTCCACTATTTTTTTTCTCTTCTTGTTTTTGCAGTTCTTTCTCTTTTTTCTTGATCAGGGCATCAATGATAGCATACTGCTCTTTTTGTGGTAATAGACTGAACTTAATTAAACTATCTTTTTCACGAATGATTTTTGTGTATTTTACATAATTGGAGAGATTTCTCTTGATTGCTTCTGCTTTTTCAGACTCTTGATTAGCTTTACCAGAACTTTTAAACGCGGATGCGGCACTGTCGTAGTATGCTTCAGCTAACACAAACTTGTTTAATGGGCTAAAGTGAATGTCTCCTAATCTGTTATAGGCTAAGCCTTTTTGATAAGTGTTTTTTGTACTAAACTTAGCGGATTTTTTGTAGGCTATAACGGCTTTTTGATAATTCTTATTGCGAACTTCGATATTTCCTAGTTCATAATAAATTTGGTCATAGTTATCGCTATTTTTGTCGTCAGCAATCATGCGTTTGAGGGTGCGAGTAACTTTTTTATTTTGTTTATTGCTTGTATCTGCGAGGTAGGCATGTACTTGTCCAATTTTAGCATTAAAAGTAAATTCATAATGTGTGTTTCGTTTCATGGCTTGTGTGAAGGCATTGAAAGCTTTTGTTTTCTCACCTTGCCGCACATATAATTGTCCTAAAATAAAGTAATAATGATTTCTTTCCTTGCGTTTGCGGGTAATCTTTACTGCGGCTTCTAAATTTTCTATTACTAATGGATAGTTTTTTTGTTTTGAGAAGTAGTAAGCATTGAGTACTAAAAAATCTTTTTTTATTCGTTTTGGGAGGTCTTTTTTGCTTAGGTATTCATCAATAATTTTTTTACCTGTAAGATTATCGTCTGCGGCTATTTTAGATTTTGCTAACCATACTGCACAATCATTTTTATATTTTGTTTTCTCAAAACGTTTATCTGTGAGCAGGTATGCAAATGATTGTGATGCGCTAAAATAATCCCCTTTGTAGAACCGAGCTAATCCTATGTAAAAAAAAGAGTCATCTACCCATCGGCTATTTTTGTGGTCTGTGATAGCAATAGACATTTTTTTGACAGTCTCATCAAACTTTTGGAACTCTGCTTTGTTTTGATTTACATCTAAAGACAGATAAATAGGTAAAATTTCAGTAAAGTCATATTTATATTTGTCCTCTATATTTTTGACTGCTTCTAGGTACTTCATTTTACCATTAAAGAAACGGTTATAGTGTGCTGTAGTGTTATGGTATAGCAGGCTAGGAATACTTTTGTTTAATGATCCATCGGGCTTAGTGGCTCTGCATGCCGAAAAAAAAAGGCTTGCTATTCCCATCAACGCTGTTAAATATCCCCAAAACCACTTTATTTGGTTCATAATACAAAGTTAACAAAAATATGTTAGTGTTTTTGTGTAAATCTTTTTGGTTTATTTTTTGGGCGTGTCCTTGCCCACGTCTCGCTTTGCTCGTGTGGGCAAGGTCGGCGTGCTGCGGGCTATGCTGACGCTTCGGTGCTACGCTAACGCTACGCACTGCTCACGCACCCTCCGCATGCCTCACGCAAGCTGTTAGCAGACCAATCCCACTTACACAAAATGTAATCTTGTAAACACCTGAAAATGAACA
>JANWVE010000083.1 GCA_025057675.1 Bacteroidia bacterium | reverse complement strand
CCTGGGCAAGAGTAAAAGAGTGGGCGAGGGGCTTCGCACCAAGCCTGACGGCTTGCCCTCCGCATGCCTCACGCAAGAACCTTGGCAGGTCGGCAGAGTCTATTTATTCAAAGCTTTACTTTGTAAGTACCTGAAAATGAAGAGTAAACAAGGTAAAAATACATTTTAATCTTGTAAATCGCTGAGGGTCAATTGAAAATAAAGTAAAATTTCTAAAATCAGGGTTAAAGGGTTGTAAAAAGTCCATATATTCAAGGTTTAATCTTGTAAGTATTTGAAAATGAATACAAAACAAGGTAAAGTAACAACGTTTCAAACAAGGTAAAAAATTTTAACTTTGTAAATGGTTGATAATCATTATCAAACAAGGTAAAGCAAATATAAGTATAAAAACAAGGTAAAACATCCCAAAGCTGCTGCGTGAGGCATGCGGAGGGTGCGTCAGCAGTGCGAAGCGCAGCGAAGCACCGAAGCGATAGCGCAGCCCGCAGCACGCCGACCCGAAGCGCAGCGAAGGGACACGCCCAAAAGAGAAATTATTTTTTAGGCTTTATGTAATTAGTATTTTTCGATTAGAAAAAGGTATTCTAAATGTTTGCCATCGCTGTTAGCCCATTGATTAGTCCAGCGCATTTGTGCCATTACATTTCTTTTGTAGTCTATCTCTATGGCTTTTATCAATCTTCCTGTGGAATTTAATATATCATATAGTTCCTCTTTGGTTGCCCTTCCTCCTGAACTATACGATAACAGAATGTATCTTGAATTGGTCTCATTTATCAATTTTTTGATTGCTTGCATAGCAATAAAATGTCCGTTCTCATCTTTTCTAAACTCTTCAAATATTGAGGATGCGATTTTATCTCTTGAGTCCTCTCTACGGTTTGCTTTACCAAATACTTTTGGTTTATCATTTAGGATTACCGAAGTCCAGATATGATAATATGAATTGTATCGGACGCGGCTCGGAGGCATTTTGTCATTATTAGAGCCATAAGGCGGGTCAAAATAGGCTAAATCATAATTTCCGTTTTTTATGACATCAAAAATATCACTTCTGAGAACAGTATTATCTCTTTGGTTTTGAAATAACAACGGAACTTTTAACTTCATTTCATTATACGATCTTGGCGACCACTTAGCTAAATAAGCGGCAAAGTGTCCAAGAGTATTATCCACTGCGTCTAAGGCGAGAATTAAAGATGTCAAAGCAACGGCTTTTGTTATTTCATCTAAATTTAGACTATCTATTTCATCACGAATTGCGTCAAGCTTCTTTGTATTTTTTAATTGGAATGGTCGTTTTTCTTTATTGTCAGGCGTTCCACCATAGTGTTCAGAGAACCAACCTTCATAACCTTTTAACGAATTGAGATGGTCAATTAGCTCATCATATTCAGATGGTTTTTTGATATTAAGTAAATATGCCTTAGCAAAGGTCTCTGACCATAGAGAAATGTCGTTAGCGGTTGTTTTGAGTCCAACTTTTGCAAATGCTTGTGAAACTCTTGTCGATCCACTAAAACCATCAAGAACACTATCTATTTCAATTCCTGAAATTATATTAAAAATGTACGGTAGTATTTTAAGTTTAGATCCAATGTATTTTACTCCCTCCGTTTTTGGGGTATCTATTTTAGCAATTCCACCTAAATTAAGTGATTGACTCATTTTTTAGTCTTAAAATTATTTAGTATTGTTGTGTAAGATTTGTTTGCTATTTATAGCATAAATAGCATAGAATATAGTTATTAGCATACAAAAATAATCTCTTTTATTGTATGTACTCTGCATTTATTCAAAATAAAATTGTGTTAAGTTTATTTTTTAGTTTTTGTACAAAGTGCTATTTTCAAAAGGTTAAGTTTTAATTCTTTTGGGCGTGTCCTTGTGGGCGTTTCGCTGCGCATATACCCCACAAGGTCGGCGTGCTACGGGCTAACGGTGCTGCGCCCGCCCACCTCCTGGGTAAGAGTTTGAGGGTTGTACAAGGGGCTTCGCACCGTGCTGACGCACGCCCTCCGCATGCCTCACGCATGCTGCAAATAAATCAACTGCATTTATACAAAATATAATCTTGTAAGTATCTCAAAATGAACATTAAAAAAGATAAAAATATACTTTAACCTTGTACATACTTGAAAATGAATAAAAAACAAAGTAAAATAATAGCATTTCAAACAAGTTAAAGAATTTTAATCTTGTAAATACTTGATAATCAAAATAAAAAAGATAAAGAAAGGATATGTATAAAATCCAGGTAAAACATCAAAATACTACTTGCGTGAGGCATGCGAAGGGTGCGTAAGCAGTGCGTAGCGCAAGCAAAGCACCGAAGCGATAGCGCAGCCCGCAGCACGCCGACCCGAGCACAGCGAGGGACACGCCCAAAACTGAAATTATTTTTCAGACTTAATATAAGTTTATTACATGTTATTATCGTACTTTTGTCATGCTTTATTTAATTTCAGTT
Organism: Bacteroidia bacterium; assembly: GCA_025057675.1. Lineage (GTDB taxonomy): Bacteria > Bacteroidota > Bacteroidia > JANWVE01 > JANWVE01 > JANWVE01. Next base: position 10,115 of record JANWVE010000083.1, on the reverse strand, counting down.
ATGTGTGGTATTACAGGGATAATATCTCTTCATAAACCTATTCAACCCCAAGATATTCAAACCATGAATAACACCCTTAGACACCGAGGTCCAGATAGTGAAGGAATATGGCTAAACGAAAACGCTACCGTAGCCTTTGGGCATCGCCGCTTGAGTATCATAGATTTGAGTGAAAGAGGTGCGCAGCCTATGCACAGCCAAGACGAAAATTATGTAATCGTACTCAATGGAGAAATATACAATTACATTGAACTTCGTCAGATACTGCTCAAAAAAGGCTATACTTTTCGCTCTCAAACAGATACAGAGGTCTTGTTGAACTTATTCATTGAATACGGCGAGAAGTGCCTTGAACAAGTAGAAGGTATGTATGCCTTTGCTATATGGAATAAACGAGATAAAACGCTCTTTTTAGCACGGGATAGATTTGGAGAAAAACCTTTGTACTACACTTATACCACCCATTCATTTGCTTTTGCATCAGAAATGAAAGCCTTGTGGGCTTATGGAATACCCAAAAAACCTAATCCGCAACGAGTATTTGAATACCTACTATACACTACTATTGAAAGTTCCATATATCCGCATGAAACGTTTTATGAAAACATTTTCCAAATAAAACCCGCCCATTACGCATATATACGCGTACATCAAGACCATTTAGATATATATACACAACAGTATTGGGATATCACTAATGTCAAAAACACCTATAAAGGTTCTTTTGAACAAGCCAAAGAAGAGTTTTTATCCCTTTTCATGGATTCTATTCGCAAACGTTTACGCAGTGATGTACCTGTGGGTAGCAGCTTATCAGGCGGATTAGACTCTTCCTCAATCGTATGTACCGTAGAACAATACTTCAAGAATAACATTAAAGAATTTCAGACTTTTTCAGCTATCTTTCCAGAATTTGAATTAGATGAAAGTAAATATATTCAAGCTGTATCTCAAAGAACAGGGTTCAAAGCAAATTACGTAACTCCTGATAGTGAGTCTTTCATCAAAAATATAGACAAGGTAAATTATCATCAAGAAGAGCCGTATGGTAGTGCCAGTGTAGCTGTTCAGTATGAAGTGATGCAGTTGGTCAGGCAACATAAAGTAACAGTTTTATTAGATGGACAAGGTGCGGATGAGATGTTAGCAGGATATACACCTTTTTGGCAAACTTATCTTAAACATTTGTTTTTCACCCGACCTTGTGTTTTTCAAAAAGAGTGGAAGGAGTTCAAGAAAATTCCGAATTTTAAGTTAGAGGGTAGTTTGCTTTCTAATGCAGTGCATCAGTGGTTTTACGGACTTAAAAAGAGGTTAATGACACGGAGAAGGAAGTTTATTTCTGTCAGAAGTCCGTATTATGTAGGCATTCACCCGGACGTAGTTGAGAAATACAGATTTCTACCTAGTCCGATAGAAAGTCCCCCCACGTTAAAAAAGCATTTATATTTTATGTTAATCAAGCGAGGCTTGAATGAATTATTACGGTATGCGGATCGTAATTCTATGGCGCATGCAATAGAGGTGCGTTTACCTTTTTTAGACCACCGCATAGCTGAGTTTTTGTTCTCTTTACCAGACAATTATCTCATTTCACAGGGGTACAGTAAGCGTATTTTACGGGCGGCTATGCAAGGTACATTACCCGATTTAATTGCACAAAGACAGGATAAAATTGGTTTTGCGCCCCCACAGCAACGTTGGTTTGATAATCCTAAGCTCAAAGAAATGGTACATCATTCTATCGCAAGGTTAAAAAGAGAGGGGATAATTATACAAGAATATCCGCAGTTGTATTGGCAGTATTTAATGTTAAATTACACGTATGAAGGTTAATTTTTTGGGCGTGTCCTTGCCCACGGCTCACTGCGCTCGTGTGGGCAAGGTCGGCGTGCTGCGGGCTACGCTGACGCTTCGGTGCTGCGCCCCACCCGCCCACCCCCTGAGCAAGAGTAAAAGCGTGGGCGAGGGGCTTCGCACCGTGCTGACGCACGCCCTCCGCATGCCTCACGCAAGTCGCATTTGGATGTTTTACCTGATTTTTATGTGTACGTTTGCTTTACCTTATTTAGTATTGATTATCAACTGCTTACAAGGTTAAAACTTTTTACCTTGTTTGAATTACAATTATTTTACTTTTTTACATTGATTTTCAATGCATATACAAGGTTAAACCTTGAATATATGGATTTTTTAGAACGATTTAACCTTGGATATTCAAGTTTTACTTTGTTTTACATTGATTTTCAATTGTTTACAGGCTTAAAATATACTTTTACTTTGTTTAGTGTTCATTTTCAGGTACTTACAGAGTTACATTTCGTATAAGTGGGGGTAATTTACTTGCTTCGTGCGTGAGGCATGCGGAGGGTGCGTCAGCAGTGCGCAGCGTAGCGAAGCACCGAAGCGATAGCGCAGCCCGCAGCACGCCGACCCGAAGCGCAGCGAAGGGACACGCCCAAAAGTGATATAAACTACTGCTTAGCACTGCCGTACTCCATCAGATAAGCTTTGATGAAAGGCGTAATATCTCCGTCCATGACTGCATCTACGTCTGAGGTTTCATACCCAGTACGATGGTCTTTAACTCGCCTATCATCAAAAACATAACTGCGGATTTGGCTTCCCCAACCTATCTCTTTTTTTGTACTTTCTAATTTTTCTCGTTCTGTTTGACGTTTTTCTAACTCTATTTGATACAAACGGCTTTTAAGCATTTTCATAGCTCTTTCTCTATTTTGTAATTGAGAGCGTTCCTCCTGACAAGCTACTACGATGCCCGTAGGTATGTGGGTCAGTCTTACGGCTGTTTCCACTTTGTTTACGTTTTGTCCGCCTTTACCCCCCGAGCGATACGTGTCCATTTGAATATCCGCAGGGTTAATTTCAATTTCTATACTTTCATCAATTTCAGGATACACAAAAACAGACGCAAATGAGGTATGCCTACGAGCATTAGCATCAAAAGGAGATACTCTTACTAATCTGTGTACCCCCGTTTCTGCTTTCAGATATCCATAAGCAAAATCACCTTCTATACTTAAAGTGGCACTTTTAATACCTGCTCCCTCGCCTATTTGCTCATCCAAGAGATGTACCTTAAAACCATTTTTCTCTGCCCACATTGTGTACATCCGCATTAACATTTCTGCCCAATCTTGGCTTTCTGTACCGCCTGCACCTGCGTTAATCGTTAGTATTGCATTGAGTTTATCCTCTTCTTTGCTCATCATATTTTTGAACTCAATCTCCTCCAAGTAAGATAAAGTAGCTTGATAAGCATTCTCTAATTCCTGTTCTGAAATTCCCCCCTCTTTAAATATTTCGTAGTTCAGGGTTAAATCTTGGAGATGAGCATCCAAAGTTTGATATAAATGAACCCATGTTTTCAATGACTTGATTTCCTTGAGAATAGTTTCTGCTTGCTTGGGATTATCCCAAAAATTTTGTTGGTAGGTGATACTTTCTAGTTCCCTAATTTTATTTTGTTTGGTATCAATGTCAAAGATACCTCCTTAACGCATCAGTGCGTTCTATTATGTTTTGATACTGCTCGTAAGTCATGTTGCAAAATTAAAAAATCTGTTTGGAACTACTCCACATGACTAGTTTCTGGAACAGGATTGATGTGGTTCATTTTATCTCTTTTTTTTGCAGGCTTGAAACTAGAATACAAGATAGATGTAGTTATAATCCCCACTACTACTATCAAAGAATAATGTACAGGAATTTCAATGTGTACAATCTCTAACAACATCTTAATTCCGATAAACATTAACACAAAAGCTAAGCCTACCCCCAGATACTTAAATTTATCCATCACAGAGCTGAGTAAAAAGTACATAGAGCGTAAGCCCATTACTGCAAATATGTTTGAAGTAAAGGCTACATATCCATTTTCGGTAATGGTAAATACGGCAGGAATTGAGTCGAGAGCAAAAACCAAGTCTGTACTTTCAATAACGATTAGTACTAGAAAAAGAGGGGTAATGAATATTATACCTCTTCTTCGTACAAAAAATTTATCTCCCTCATAGTCAGCGGTCATACGGAATCTTCTACGCATGAATTTTACCAACTTATTATTCTCAATATTAACCTCTTCTTTTTCTCCTTTCTTAACCAGCATCTTAATCCCCGTATAAATCAGGAACACACCAAAGCCGTACAGTATCCAATGAAAATGATGTATTAGTGCCTCTCCAATGAAAATGAAGATCCCACGCATTAAAATGACTGAAATTATACCCCAAAAAAGCACTTTTTTGTGATACTCTTCAGGTGTTTTGAAATAGTTAAAAATCAATATCATGACGAAGATGTTGTCCACAGAAAGAGAGAGTTCAATAATATAGGCTGAGAGGTAGTCAATAAATTGGATATAATTTGTTTCCATCTTACCGCTTGCCGTTCTTATCGGTGGAAATCCCAAATAATACACTGCTGCCGAGTAAGTTAATGAAATAAAAACCCATACGCAAGTCCAGAATAATGCTTCTTTTAAGGTTGTTTTGCTAGACTTACGATTAAGTAAGCCGAGGTCTAATATCATCATAAAAGTTACTGTTACTGAAAAAATCAAAATGATTAAGTAATGTGGGTCAAAGTTATCAAGCATAGTAAATAGTCTTGTAAAAGTAAAATAGAGAAAAAAGACAAAAAATTCTATTTAATCAAAGTTATATTCCGAATTTAGATAAATCTAGCCCGGGTATATTAGGTAGCATAGCTGTTGTAGCTTTTTGCATTTCTCTTTTATGTAGTTCATCAGCAGCGTCTAGCGCTTTGTTAATTGCCGCAATAATTAAGTCCTCCATCATTTCAGGGTCTTCTTTGTCTATGATGTCTTTATCTATCTGTAGTTTAACAATTTTTTTTAGTCCGTTAGCGGTAGCTTTGACCATTCCTCCTCCAGACTCGGTTTCGACCGTAAGTTTTTCTAAACTTTCTTGGGTTTTTTGTATTTCTGCCTGCATTTCTTGAATTTTGGCAAGCATTTCCATCATGTTCATATTCATATTCAATAAGTTATATCATTTATTTATTAAATTGTTCTTTGGTAATAGGCAGATTTTTCATAGCTTCTCCTGACCCTTCTTCAACTTTCATGTCTAAGGTCAGTTCAAAGTTTGCAATTTGGTAGCCATCTTTTGTTTTTATCTTTTTGAAATCAAATACTTGTTTGCTTTGTTTGTATGTAGCATTTGTTTTGAACTCTCCTTCGCAGCCGTTTTTTGAGGTAAATATCCAATCTTTACCGTAAGCAATTTTGACGTAATATCGCCCCGTAGGGATGTTAATTACATCAAATTGTTGCCCTGCGCGTATATACACCATTCGTATCGGTTTGTCTTTGGCTTTGTCTACAAGTTTGATGACTGCATCGGTATTTTCACCCACTTTTACTCGTAGGTAGTTGTGCATAGTGGTGTCATATATCGGTTTAATTTTTTTGCAATCTAATTCACCTGTATCAGGCTGCTGTGCGTATGAGGTACAACAAATTGCGCTCAATACAAATAGAAACACAGTATAATACTTCATAAGTTAGTAGCAGACTTGTACGCAAAAATAGCATAATAGTTTAGTTTAAAAAAATATTTTCTATTTGTTAAGGGAATTTAAGGCACGTTCCTCTTTTTTCTTTTTGGGAAAGGCATAAGAAAGGAGTATTTTCCACTGGTTAATAAGGGGTTCGAATTCCTCATTCAAGGTTTTGTATTCTTTTTGTGCTTGATATATTTGTTCTTGGAATATAATCATCTTTTCGTTAAATTGTGCTAACTGTATTTTATCTTGGGGAGTACCTTCTTTTTTTTCTAAAATTCGTTTTCGCAGTGCGTTGATAGAGATATTTTCTTGAGCAATTTGTTTGTCTATGTTGATTAACTTCTGATGAAAAACTTTCATTTTTTCAATATGGTGGATGGTTTTTTTCTGAGCAGAGTCGTATCCATATACATCACGAGAAAAATTTTTTATTTTGCTCCATTGTTCTAATCCGTAAGCACTATCTTGGACTTTTTTCACTTCATTTTCCCAGTTTTTGATATCTTGTAGTGCTTTTTGTTTGAGGTCTGAGGTCAGACCCGCAGTAGATGCCCATGCAATATCAAAAGTAGCAAAGTCTATTAAAATTTGTTCATCTTTGGGTCTGCATGCGTAGAATAGAAAGCCTACCGCTAATGATAAAATTATTATTTTATTCATTTCTGCAAAGTTATGAAAACTTTGTGAATACCTTTCATTTTGGTAACTGCGTATATAGAATTAAGTTTTTTTATTTTTGGGCGTGTCCCTCGCTGCGCTCGGGTCGGCGTGCTGCGGGCTGCGCTAACGCTTCGGTGCTGCGCTAACGCTGCGCACTGCTCACGCACCCTCCGCATGCCTCACGCGAGCTGCATGCAGACTAACCCCACCTGAAAAAACTTAATCTTGTAAGTATTTGAAAACCAACACTAAAAAAAGTAAAAGTATACTTTAATCTTGTAAGTCAATCAAAATCAATTCAAAATAAGGTAAAACCTGCAGATTCTTAAAATACTATCAAAACTCTATCTATTTGAAGTTTAACCTTGTAAGTGCTTCAAAATAAGCAAAAAGCAAGGTAAAATAATAGCAGTTCAAACAAAATAAAAAATCTTAACTTTGTAAGTAATTGATAATCAATGTTAAACAAGATAAAGTAAAGGGGGTACATGCAAAGAAGGTAAAACATCCAAAGGCTGCTTGCGTGAGGGATACGGAGCATGCCGTTAGGCAGTGCGAAGCGCAGCGTAGCACCGAAGCGTCAGCGTAGTGCGCAGTAGCCCGACCCGAGCGCAGCGAAGGGACACGCCCAAAAAAAGTAAAATGATTTACACACTTAATCTAAAACCAATCGGTGGTTATGATATAATCAAAACTATTTGAGTTATTGAAAATATAACTTACAGATAATCAAGTCATTTAATAGATATGCCATTTTGTCGTAAATATGACTTAAAAAAATTCCATTTGTGTTACAATTGATTACAAAATTTTACTTTGTTTTCTTACCTTAGACACAACCATGTTATCACTTTTTTCTATACCTTTGCTACCCTTAACGTAATTGGTGTATGCACTTACCCAGGAGAGAATTTTTGAAGCAAATTTTTGTAACAGGAGCAGTATTATCCGCAGGAGGTAGTATTACACCAGGATACGCTAAATCCAAACCTATTAAAATCACTATTCTTCATACTAACGACGTACACTCACGCATTGAACCGTTCCCAATGGATGGCTCAAAATCACAAGGTTTAGGCGGGTTTGCTCGTAGGGCTACACTAATTAAACGTATTCGTGCCACCAACCCGAATGTACTACTTTTAGACGCAGGAGACATTATACAGGGCACCCCTTATTTTAACTTCTACGGAGGGGAAATAGAAATAAAACTCATGAATAAACTAGGCTATGACGCTTGTACCATAGGTAATCATGACTTTGACGCAGGTATAGAAGGACTAGACAAAATGATAAAGCTCGCCAACTTCCCTTTTTTATGCGCTAATTACGACTTTAAGAATAACATTATTCATGGCAAAGTAAAGCCATATAAAGTATTTGTTAAACAAGGTGTTAGAATTGGCGTATTTGGCATTGGAATCCAACTAGATGGATTAGTAGCAGACAAAATGCACGCTAATACTATCTACCTTAATCCCGTAGAAAAAGCAAATGCAGTAGCTAAAATACTTCGTGAAAAAGAAAAATGCAGTTTAGTAATTTGTTTATCGCACTTAGGACACTATCCACGTGTAGACAACCAAACATGCGACCCTTATCTTGCCCAAAATACTAGTGGAATAGACCTTATTATAGGCGCACATACACATACTTTTATGGATAAACCTGCTGTTTATAAGAATGCTAACGGAGATGAGGTTTTAGTATTTCAAGTAGGGTGGGCAGGAATCAATCTTGGACGGGTAGATTTTGAAATGGATAGTATGGGAAAAAAGCATGCTTATAGTGCTATGTCCATTGAAATCAATGAAAATATTCCCGAAACATTTATCCCACTTACGACATAGCCGCTTTACCAACTAAAATCTAATTTCAATCTTAATCATGAACCATTATGCATCTAACCATCATGGAGAAAGATATTTTACTAATTAACGCCCGAGAGGCATGGAAAAATTGTCTCAACATTATTAGAAGTAAAGTTACAGAAAAAGGTTATAGAACGTGGTTTGAGCCTATTATCCCAGTGGGGTTAGAAAATGATGTACTACGCTTACTTTTACCTAACCAAGCTTGTTATCAACAATTAGAAGGACACTATGTAGATATACTTGCTGAGGCGCTAACCAGCGTACTCGGACAAAATGCAAAATTAGAATATCAAATTGAACAAAATTCAAAAACAGAAATACACACACAGAAAATAGAACCTATCAAACCCCTTATCAAGCAAACTTTTGATAGTAACCTTAATGATGAGTATACATTTGACAACTTTGTAGAAGGCGACTGTAACCGCATGAGTAAAGCCGCAGCAATGTCTATTGCAGAAAGACCAGGAGTAATGTACAACCCATTGCTGGTATTTGGAGAAGTTGGTTTGGGTAAAACCCACTTAGTGCAAGCTATCGGAAACCATGTAAAACATAAATACCCCGAGAAAAATGTATATTATATCTCATCAGAAAAGTTTATTAGCCAATTTGTAGACGCTATAAGAGAAAATGCTGTTCAAAGCTTTAACAAGTTCTATGAACAAATTGATGTGCTTATTGTAGATGACGTTCAATTTTTTAGTGGTAAAGAAAAGACTCAAGAGAATTTTTTTCATATATTTAATGCGCTGCACATTCATAAAAAAGCTATTATCCTTACTTCGGACCGCCCTCCTAAAGACCTAAAAGGCTTAGAAGACAGATTAGTATCGCGGTTTAGCTCAGGTTTAACTGTAGACGTCCAGCTACCAGACTATGAAACTCGTCTAGCTATCTTAGAGAAAAAAATTACCACAGGGAATGAGGTAGTACCCCATGAAGTATTACAGTATATTGCTCAAAATGTAACCACTAACATTCGTGAGTTAGAAGGGTGTTTAATTTCATTATTAGCGCGTAGCTCACTAGAAAAGCGCACTATTGATTTAGCACTAGCCCGTGAAGTTTTAATAAATATCACCCGAAATAAACCTAAAGAAGCCAGCATAGAAACTATTCAAATTGTTGTAGCACAACATTTTGACCTCACGGTTGAAGACTTAAATGGTGTATCTCGTAAAAAAGATATTGCCACAGCACGCCAGATTGCCATGTATTTGTGCAAAAAACTTACTCAAAACTCTTACAAAATAATCGGAAGTAAGTTCGGAAATAGAGATCATAGCACGGTTGTACATGCTTTTCAAACTATTGAAAACTTATGTAAAACGGATAAAAAACTTAAAGAAACATTGAGCTTGCTGGAAGTACAAATCGGACAGAGATGAAGCATCATTTAGCTGGGGTTATTTCTTTTATTGCTTTACCTATTTGGATACCTGTTTTTATCTCTTTACTTATACAGCAAGGAATACTAATGGGTATATGTTCAAGTGTAGTGTTATTATTCTTAATCTTGGCTTACAAGAAAATAGGTTTAATACATTCTGTGCATCTATCTACTCGTTCAGAAAGGTTGTTGCCTTTGGCTACGTCACTTGTAATTTATCTTGTTTTTAGTTCAATAACATGGTATTATAGTATTAAGATTCACGATATATTTCTTTTAGCTGCTATTACGGTTTTAGGCTTATACATACTTAGCTTATGGGATAAAGTGAGTATTCACGTAGGAGGTACTGTGGCAGGGTGTATGTGGATAATTGAGCGCTATCAGTGGCGAATAACAAGTATATTTTTGGCAATTGGAACTCTTACCCTAGTGATATGGGCAAGGATGTATCTTAAAGCACACACGGGTAGGCAGATTGTATCAGGTGGAATAGTGGGAGCAGTAAGTTATTTCATTTTTTATTTAATGCATATACTTTTATGTTAGTCTGATAAGCGATTTTATTTTTTTGGGCGTGTCCCTTCGCTGCGCTCGGGTCGGCGTGCTGCGGGCTGCGCTATCGCTTCGGTGCTTCG
>JANWVE010000082.1 GCA_025057675.1 Bacteroidia bacterium | reverse complement strand
CAGAGGAGGTAAGAAAGAGCATGGAGATAGAGGATGAGATTATAGAGAGTTTTAAGATGGTAGAACGAGATAAAGAGCGATTAGCAGAAGAATTAAAGCAAGAAAAACAACGCGCAGAGCAAAAGGAAAGAGAATTAGAACAAGAAAAACAACGCGCAGAGCAAAAGGAAAAAGAGTTACAACAAGAAAAGCAACGCGCAGAACAAAAAGAAAAAGAATTACAACAAGAAAAACAACGCGCAGAACAAAAAGAAAAAGAATTACAACAAGAAAAACAACGCGCAGAACAATTAGAGCAAGATAAAATCAATATAATAAGGGAAATGCTCAAGCAAGGTATATCCAGAGAAGTAGTCATGCAGATTGTCAAAGTAGATGAGGCATTTTTAAGAAAACATAATTTGATGAGTTAGAATAGTGTTTTACTTTCTAAATATGTGAAAATGAGTGTAAAACAAGGTAAAGGGCTTTGATTTTACCTTGTTTGGTGAAGAAATGAAGACAAGAATAGGCAAAGAATAGGCATAAAACAAGGTAAATCATCAAAATGCTGCATGCGTGAGGCATGCGGAGGGCGTGCGTCAGCACGGTGCGGAGCGAAGCGCAGCACCGAAGCAAAGCGCAGCCCGCAGCACGCCGACCCGAAGCGCAAGCGAGGGACACGCCCAAAAACAAAAAAATTGCTCAGAAACTACATCCCTGCTATGCTATTCTTTACTGCTATATTGAAGTTCTACCAAATTAACCTTAGTTTTTGCTACATCTAAAATTTTGATAGTAAAGCAATCAATAGAAAGCACCTCATCTTTTTGCGGAATTTTACCCGATTTTGCTAAAATGTAACCGCCTAAAGTATCATATTCTCCTTTTTCAAGGGGCAACCCATATTTTTCTATCAAGTACTCTACCTTTAACCTGCCACTTAATTGGTAGATACTCTCTCCTACTTTTCGTTCTATCTCTGCTGTGTCATCATGTTCGTCATCAATTTCGCCTAATATCTCCTCTAAAATATCTTCAATAGTAACAATTCCATAGGTGCTACCGAATTCATCTACTACCACAGCCATAGCACAGTGTTGTTTATTCATTTCTGAATACAGTTCATTGATAAACATACTTTCAGGTGCAATAATAGTAGGCTGAATAATCTGGCGTAAATCTGAAGGTTGTTTGAAGATATCTATCAAGTTTACATATCCGACTACATTATCTACATTATCTCTATACACTAACAATTTAGAATATCCTACCTGTCTAAATTTTTCTATTAGTTCAGGAATTGGGGTATGAATAGAGACCCCCTGTATTTCAGTACGTGGCACCATACATTCACGAACACGTGTTTCGTTCATTTTAAGCGTGTTTTTGAATAAACTTGCATCTATACCTTCACTACGCGTATGAGTGGTCAAAGTTTCTCTGACGTATAGATCTAAATCTGTGCGCCTGAATACTTGTTCAGTTTCTTTGTACTCTACCTTGAATATTTTTTGAATAACAAAAGTGGAAAACCAAGTAACACCAGCAATAAGAGGATACAACAAGTAATAAACAAGCCATATTAAAGGGGAGAAAAAACGGAGTAGACTTTCGGGAAACATTTTGAATATTACTTTGGGTAAAAACTCAGCGATAAAAAGTAATAACAGAGTTTCAATAATAGCTTGTATAAACGTAATAAACACTCTACTATGAGCTAAATGAGGTGGTAGAACCCTTGTTAGCCATGGGTCAAGGACTTCGGTCATGGCTAAGCCATACATCACAATTCCAATGTTTACTGCTAAAAGAGTAGTGCTGATAAATTTTACAGGAGATTTAATAAAACCTTTGAGTAAGCTCATAAAAAAACCTCCTTGCCTTATTTTGAGCTCCATTTTCAAACGATTGACTGTGAGAAAAGCAATTTCTAAACCTGAGAATAATCCTACGCATATCACAGAAATAAGTATCAGCGAATACATATTCATAAGCAGGGCAAATATACGCTTTTACTAGCAAGTTATTATTTCCCCATGAATAAGATATGTTCAAATTCCTCTTTTGTAATGGGCATTACAGATAAGCGTGGTTGTTTGAGTAAAGGAAGATTAGATAACTTAGGTTCTTGTTTAATCTGGGCAAGACTAACAGGTTTATTGAGGCTAAATTCAGGTTCTATATCTACGCATACCCATTTTCCTTCTGTGTCTGTAGGGTCGGGGTAGTGTTCTTGGGCTACTTTAGCAACGCCCATTATACAAAGTCCTTCGTTAGAATGATAAAATAATACTTTGTCATTTATTTTCATACTTTTGAGGTAATTACGCGCTTGAAAATTGCGTACACCATCCCAAAAAGTACGCCCGTCAGATAAAAGCTGCGTCCAGCTGTATTTGTAGGGTTCAGACTTGACTAACCAATAATTCATAAGCACATTCAAAAATAAAGATTTTTAAAGAATCGGCAATGTGTTTTATATAAGATTGATGATAAGGTATTTGAAGGATTAAATTTAAGCGTTTTAACTTTGGTTATTAAGTACATTTTCAAATTTTTAGACAGGATTTATTAAAGCTTTTTGGGCGTGTCCTTGTGGGCATACGCGCAGCGTAACCCCTACAAAGACACGCCCAAAATAAAATCTAATTTTTTAAATTTTTTATCAAACTTAATATCCACCTCATAAAATACATGGTAATGTCTTTTTTTATTTCGTTACTTTGCTAAACGTTCAGATGATTTATGTGTGGAGTTTTTGGAATATTTAATTCTACTGCTACATTCTCTGCGGATACTATTCGTCGCTACACGGATACTTTAATCCATAGAGGTCCGGATAATGGTAATGTTTTTATTGCTCAACATCAAAAAATGGCATTAGGACATCGCCGTTTAAGTATTATTGACCTCTCTGAACAAGCTAATCAACCCTTTTTTTCACAGTGCGGACGTTATGTAATGGTCTATAACGGCGAAATTTACAACTTCAAGCAGTTAGCTAAAACCTTACCTAAAACTCTGCAAACACATAGTGATACTGAAGTACTTTTAGAAGGCTTTGTACAGTACGGAGTGGATTTTATTACTAAACTCAATGGCATGTTTGCTTTTGCTATCTATGACATTAAGCAGGATACACTTTTATTAGCAAGGGATAGGGTGGGCATAAAACCCCTTTTTTATTATTGGGATAATGAGATACTTATTTTCGCTTCTGAAATCAAAGCTATTCAAGCCGTAAAACCTGATTTATCTATTCAACGTTCCGTTTTACCTTATTTTTTGCATTTAGGATACATCCCCGAACCTTATACTATTTATCAGAATGTGTTTAAGTTTAAGGCAGGATATTATGCTATTTTTAATCAAAAACAGCTTTCTTTTTATCCATATTGGAAAGTAGAACAAGAAATATCGGATAAATGTATTACTAATGAGCAAGATGCAATACATAGGTTAGATACGCTTTTACATCGTTCGGTGCGGTCGCAGCTAGTTAGTGATGTACCTTTGGGGGTATTTTTAAGCGGTGGAGTAGACTCTTCTACCATAGCCGCAATAGCTGCTCATAATACAGATAAGCCTATTAAAACCTTTTCCATAGCTTTTACCGAAGCTGATTTTAACGAAAGTAAATATGCAGAAGAAGTAGCAAAGCACATTCGTTCTGAACACTATTCGCTTACATTTAACAAAGAGGATATATTTGAGCTTTTTGAGCGCTATCATTCTGCTTATGATGAACCCTGTGCAGACTCATCACTTTTACCTACCATGATGGTATCTAAATTAGCCCGCGAGTATGTTACTGTGGCTTTATCTGGTGATGGGGGTGATGAGTTATTTTTAGGATATGGTGCTTATCAGTGGGCAGGGCGGCTACAAAAAACATGGTTAAAAGCTATTCGTCCTGTTTTGTACGCAGCAGCCCAGTTAGGAAATGACAGATACAAACGCATAGGTAGATTATTACGATACAGTAGTAAAAATCGCCTTAAAAGTCATATTTTTTCACAAGAACATTACTTTTTTTCGGAACTAGAACTAACAAAATTATTAGTACAGCCCATTTTTGATTTTTCTCCAATCAATCAAGATAAGGTAGTGCATACAAGAAAAGTGGATCCTATTGAACACCAGTCCTTATTTGATTTTCAATACTACTTACGGGACGATTTATTAGTCAAAATTGACCGAGCATCTATGCAATTTTCCTTAGAAACACGTGTTCCATTCTTAGACAATGAGCTTATTCGTTTTGCTTGGAATGTACCTACTTCACTGAAAATCAAGAATAAACAGAACAAGTATATTTTACGTCAGGTTTTATATCGATATGTACCCAGGTCTATTTTTGAACGCCCTAAGTGGGGTTTTTCTGTACCTATCCGAGAGTGGCTTACCGCAGATCTTAAACATTGGATGGATACATATCTTTCTAAACAAGTTATCCAAAAACATAACATTATTCATTATGATGCTGCACAGTATTGGGTAAAACGCTTTTTGAAGGGCGAGAAAAGTGTTTTTAACAAGGTCTGGGTAATGATAGTACTACACCAGTGGTTGGAAAGATAGACTTTGTAATATGTTTTTGTTTTTTGATGAAGTTTAGTTTTGGGCGTGTCCCTTCGCTGCGCTTCGGGTCGGGCTACTGCGCACTACGCGTTCGCTTCGGTGCTACGCTAACGCTCCGCACTGCCTAACGGCATGCTCCGTATCCCTCACGCAAGCAGTATTTTGATGTTTTACCTTTGTTTGTATCCATACTTTCGCTTTACCTTGTTTGATGTTGATTATCAAATACTTACAAATTTAAAATTTTTTATCTTGTTTTGACTGCGGTTATTTTATCTTGTTTTACATTGATTTTCAAATATGTACAAGGTTAAACCTTGAATACATGGACTTTACACGCCCCTTCAACCCTGATTAAATAAGCTTTACCTTGTTTTTCATTCATTTTCAAATGTTTACAAGGTAAAAATATATTTTTACTTTGTTTTCTTTTCATTTTCAGGTACTTACAAAGTGAAACTTTGAATGAATAGATCTGCCGACCTGCCAAGATCCTTGCGTGAGGCATGCGGAGGGCAAGCCGTCAGGCTTGGTGCGAAGCCCCTCGCCCACGCTCTCACTCTTGCTCAGGGGGTGGGCGGGTGGGGCGCAGCACCGTCAGCCCGTAGCACGCCGACCTTGTGGGCATGAGCGAAAGCGAAACGCCCACAAGGACACGCCCAAAAAAATCATCAAAATCAAAACTTTATTTTTATTACACCTCTCATTTTTTTGCAAGAATGAACAGCATTCGAAAAAACACTATACAAAAACATAGCTTATTTTTTTGCACATCCCATTTTTATTTTCCATTTTTATTTTTAGTTTTGCAAAGCTAAATATTAACTGTATGAATAAATATACTCTCTTAGCCTTATTCGTGTCCTGCTTTGCTCAAACATTATTGGGTCAAGCTACAACTGACCTTAAAAAGGCTTTTTCAAATGCTTATCAAAAACATCCTGCGGTGCCCTACGGACTATTAGAAAGTATGGCTTACAGTGCCTCTCGCATGGAAAACTTAATCCCCATGCACGAAGAGGATGAACATCATCAGCCTAATCGATATGGCTTATTCGGCTTAGTCAAAAATGGACATGGCTACTTCAAAAACAATCTGATAAGCGTTTGTAACTATAATAATGTTTCTATCAGCGATTTTATAGCAAGCCCAGCCCTACAAATAGAATGTGTAGCTGCTTACCTTGAACACCTTATTGAAAAACATAAAGCCCATTTATTAGATCTCAAAACATATAAGGCTGTTTTAAATGAGTTCATGGAAATTCCCAATCATGAAGATGAAATTAACACATACGCCAGAAACGTATATATATATGACATTCTATATCATGCACAAAAAGGCTTTGATGCGGCTGGTGTTCATCTCGACCCTATACCCATAGACATGGCAAATATCTTTGATACAGAAACGCTTAGAACTTTACAAAGCCCGCGTATTAACCTTGATCCTAAAGCCAAAACGATTACTACAGATTACGCGCCTGCTTTGTGGGTAGCAAGTCCACATTATTCTTCAAGGGGAAGTT
This sequence comes from Bacteroidia bacterium, assembly GCA_025057675.1. GTDB lineage: Bacteria > Bacteroidota > Bacteroidia > JANWVE01 > JANWVE01 > JANWVE01. The sequence goes on along the minus strand of JANWVE010000082.1, from coordinate 6,590 downwards.
CTGTTATCTCTGCTGTGGTAATACACACTGTACAAGGGTCTTATGCAGGGTGCATCTCTTGGTTCCAAAATCCTTCCGCAAACGTATCTGCGCATTATGTTATCCGCTCTTCTGATGGACAAGTTACTCAAATGGTACGTGAAGCACATAACGCATGGCATGCTAAAAGCGCAAATCCTTACACTATTGGCATTGAACATGAAGGCTTTGTAAGTAACCCTGCTTGGTACACCCCTGCTATGTATAACTCATCGGCGGCATTAGTACGAGACATTTGTGATGACTATGGTATTCCTAAAACTAGCTGTTATAATGGCGTTTCTCACAGCGGGGTAGTAACTTTATCCTCTTCTTATAAAATTAAAGGGCATCAGCATTATCCTGCCCAAACTCACACAGACCCAGGAATACACTGGAATTGGGCAAATTATTATAATCTCATTAACAATGTTACCTCTTCACCTTGTAATACGCCCACAGGCTTGACTACAAACAGCATTACGGTTAGTAGTGCGACCGCGTCATGGACACCTGTATCAGGTGCTACCTCTTATACAATTCGTATCGCACCTGCAAGCTCAACTGCATGGACATCATATACTACCACAAGCACTACCTTCACTTTTACGGGGTTAAGCAGCAGCACAAACTACCAGTGGCAAATACGTACAAACTGTGCTGCGGGTAGCTCAGCATACTGTCCATCACAAAACTTTACCACACTATCTGCCTCTTGTAATGTACCCACAGGATTAAGTACTAAAAACGTTACACCTAATAGCGCTCAAATTTCATGGAACTCTGTAACGGGTGCGGTTTCATATACTATTCAATACAAAACCTATTCTAGCTCAACCTGGGCTTCGGTTAATACCACTACTACTACTTACAAGCTTTCAGGATTAGCGGCTAATACTGCCTATCAATGGCAAGTACGTACTAATTGCAGTTCAGGAAGCTCTATTTATACTACCTCTCAAAATTTTACAACCGAACCTAATACTACTACAGCTTGCTCAGGTACGTGGATGGATAGTGGTGGAAACAGTAGTAATTATAGCAACGGTGAGGATTATACTTTTACTATTGCACCCACAGGTGCATCCTCTATAAGTGTAACCTTTACCAGCTTTGGTGTAGAAAATGGATATGACTTCCTATATGCTTATAACGGTACTTCTACTTCTGCACCTTTGATAGGTACATACACAGGTACTACTTTACCCAGCACTATTATAGCAAACAGTGGGGCTATTACTTTTCGTTTTGTATCTGATGGTGCTACCACTTCACAAGGCTGGGCTGCTAATTGGAATTGTACTCCATGTAGTAACCCCAACACGCTTTCTGCAACCACTATTACAAATAATAGCGCTACATTGAATTGGAATTTAGTTTCAAGTGTATCCTCTTATGAAATAAGAATAAAACCTGTCAGCAGCTCTAGTTGGACGGTTTACTCAGGAATAAACACAAACTCTTACACAGCTACAGGGCTAAGCCCAAGTACAAATTATGAATGGCAAGTAAGAAGCTTTTGTAATAGCACATTTAGTGCATCTCATACATTTACAACCACCGCGCCTCCTTGTAATGTCCCTACGGGATTGACTACAACAAATATCAACACTAGTACAGCTACCTTAAATTGGAATTCTGTTACAGGTGCTACCTCTTACACTGTAGAATACAAATCCGCATCTTCGAGTACGTGGTCAAGTCAAAACACTACTGCTTTGTTATTGAACTTGTCGGGGCTCAGTCCATCAACAAACTACCAATGGCGAGTAAAAACAAATTGCAGCAGTGGATCTTCTACATTTTCAACTACACAAACCTTTACTACACAAGTCAGCTGTTACGACCCTAATGAAAGTAATAACTCTTCTACCACAGCCACTACATTAGCTATAAACTCATCCAAACAAGGTAAAATATGTGGTAGCAGTACAGACTATGATTGGTTCAAGGTAACTCTGACCACTACTTCTAACCTAAAAGTTACTCTCTCTAATTTACCTGATAACTATAACATGGAGTTATATGTTGGTGGTACTTATCAAACGGGTTCATATAATTCAGGTACTACAAATGAGGTAATTTCCTTATCTAATAAACCCGCAGGTACATATTACTATCGTGTATATGGTGCAACGCCCTCTAATGCGAACAGTTTATTAGACTATACTATTACTGCAAGTAATGTATTACTCAAAGATGATGAAGTAGTAGAGATAAGTGTTCCGCAATACATTCCTGAACCGATTATGTTCCCTAATCCTGCACATGATGAGGTTTATTTTGACATTGTAAGTTTGAAAAGTGAGCAGGTTACTATTCAGATTTTTGATATACAAGGTAAAATAGTCAAAGAGCAAGTTATAGGTCAGAACGTTGGGGAAAACATTTATACGATATCTTTACGGGAGATGGTTCAGGGGCTTTACATGGTTAAGTTAGTTTGTGGTGATAAGGTAAGTTTTCACAAGTTGATTTTATACTGATAATTTTTTGGGCGTGTCCCTCGCTGCGCTCGGGTCGGCGTGCTACGGGCTAGCGGTGCTGCGCCCACCCCCTGGGCAAAGAGTGTGAGTGGGGGGCTTCGCACCGTGCTGACGCACGCCCTTCGCATGCCTCACGCAACTCGGACATTCTATGATACGTATTATTTCAGGAAAGTTTAAAGGTAGAAAGTTATATCTACCTAAGCATTTGTGTGCAAGACCCACTATGGATATGGCTAAGGAGGGTTTATTTAACATTTTAGAGCATCGCTTTTTATGGGCAGAGGTAACATGGTTAGATTTATTTGCAGGCACGGGGAATATGACTTATGAAGCGTTGAGCAGGGGTGCTAAACATGCTACTATGGTTGAGAAGGACAAAAAGTGCGTACAATTCATTCAAAATCAAATTAAAAACTTAAATTTGGATGCGCAAGTAACGCTTATCAAGCAGGATGTATGGAACTTTATAGATAAACCTGCCACAGCGGCTTACGCCATTATATTTCTTGACCCTCCTTATCGTTTGCCTAATCAAGACAAGCTTATTCTACAACTTTTTGAATATGGTTTTGTTTTATCTGGCGGTTTAGTAATTTTGGAGCATGAGTGTGGCAGATCCTTTGAGTCGTTATGTTTTTTCAAGGGCAAGCGAATATATGGCAGCAGTGCTTTTTCTTTTTTCAGTTACAGTGATGAGTACTGCTTGTAAGCAAACTGCGGACACTTTCGCAAAGAACATACAACCTGATATGCCCATAGAAACCGCTGATACTATTCATTACACTTTTAGTGACTCAGGGAGGAAGCGTTTTTATCTTACTGCGCCGCAGGTACTTACCTTTGAGCAGAAAAATAAGACCACTCAATTTATTGAGAGCAAGTATCGTATTTTTCCTAAGGGGGTAGATATTATTACTTATCATTGGAGCGGGGGGGAGGATATGCGTTTGCATGCTAATAGTGGATATTGGTATGAAACCAAGCAAAAAATTGTAGGTAAAAATGGGGTAGTAGTGCAAAACAGTGAAGGGGGTAGATTAGAAACTGATTCTTTAATTTACGACCAGCGAGCAAAAAAAATTTATTCAGATGCTCCTGTAAAAATTACCACTCCTACTGAAGTTATTGAAGGGGTAGGTTTTGCAGCTAACGAAAATTTCACACAGTATCAAATCAAAAACATTGTAGGGACAATTACTTTACAAAAGTGAGAATAGTTTTGTTTTGAGGTTTATATTTGGGGAGTTTTATTTTTTAGGCGTGTCCCCGGCGTCATCAAACGAACGCGCCCAAAAAATTATATACCAAACTTAACATAATTTTAATAGTTTGTAATAAAGCCACTTTGACTTATTTATATTAAGTCTAAAAAACAATTTTTTGGGCGTGTCCCTTCGCTGCGCTTCGGGTCGGGCTACTGCGCACTATGCTCACGCTCGGTGCTACGCTGCGCTTCGCACTGCCTAACGGCATGCTCCGTATCCCTCACGCAAGTTGTATTTTGATGTTTTACCTCGTTTTTATACATAATCTTTGCTTTACCTTGTTTTATGTTTATTATCAAGCACTTACAATATCAAAAATTTTTACCTTGTTTGAAATACACTCACTTTATCTTGTTTTTGTATTTATTTTCAAGCATGTAGAATGTTAAACCTTAAATACATGGGCTACTCATACCCCTTTAATCCTGGACGCCAAATTTTTACTTTATTTTCAATTGATTTTCAATAATTTAGAATGTTAAAATGTGTTTTTATCTTGTTTTATGTTGATTTTCAGGTACTTACAAGATTACACTTTGTATAAGTGGGATTGGTCTGCTAACAGCTTGCGTGAGGCATGCGGAGGGCGTGCGGTAGCACGGTGCGGAGCGCAGCAAAGCACCGAAGCAAAGCGTAGCCCGTAGCACGCCGACCTTGTGGGCATACGCGCATGCGTAACGCCCACAAGGACACGCCAAAATAAATTAAAAATTAGCCTTTCAAAATAACTTTTATGTAAAGAAAAAATAGGCTTAATATAACTTGTAATCAAGTTTCTAAAAATGCGTTTTTTATCATGCTTTACCTTTATTCATCATAATCGCTAAGTCAGAGAAACACTTTACCTTGTATATTTGCAAGCAACTTGTTAAACTTATGAACTTCTGGCGCATTGTATTAGCAGGTCTTATATCCCTTACTGCCTTTTCTTTGCTAACTGTGTTTCTTTTTGCTACTATTCTTTCTGCTTCCAAGTCTGGACCCAAAGTACCTAAAAACAGTATATTAGAGCTCACGTTTGATAAACCTATTACAGAGCGTTCTACCGATAACCCTCTCAGTGGAGCGAGTTTGCTGGGGGGTAGATTAGGCAGTAGCAAAGACGGATTAGACGATTATTTAAGATGCATTCGCATGGCTGCCGTAGATAAACGTATAAAAGGTATCTACCTCAATCTTACCGAAGTAAAAGCAGGATGGGCTACTTTAGAAGCACTAAGAAAAGAATTATTAGCATTTAAGAAATCAGGGAAGTTTATTTATGCTTATTCCGAAGGATATTCCGAGAGATCTTATTATTTAGCCAGCACCGCAGATAAAATACTCCTACATCCCGAGGGAGGTCTTGAATTAGACGGACTCAACATTACCATAGCTTTCTACAAAGGTCTGACAGAAAAACTAGGTATAGAGGTCGTTCCTATTCGTCATGGTAAATTTAAGAGCGCTGTAGAACCGTATCTGCGCAAAGATATGTCGCCTGAAAATAAAATGATGACCCAAGAATTCCTAAGCGATATATGGAACAACTTCTTAGAGAACATAAGTAAAAGCAGAAACATTAGCAAAGAGGATTTGTGGCAGATGGCTAATTCTATGGCAATCCGCCAACCTAAAGATGCATTAGACAAAAAACTAGTAGATGGGCTAATGTACGAAGATGAAGTAACCCAAGAACTACGTAAAAAACTAGGCTTGAAAGATAAAGATGAAGTCAAAAAAGTTTCTTTCAGTACATACAGCGGCGTCAAACCCAGTAGTGTAGGTATAAAAGAAAAAGGAAAGGATAAAATAGCGGTCATATATTGCGTAGGCGAAATTTCCTCGGGGGAAGGAGATGATGAACAGATTGGTTCAGAAACTACTGCAAGTGCCATTCGTGAAGCAAGATTAGATGACCAAGTAAAAGCTGTTGTTTTACGGGTTAATAGTCCTGGCGGAAGTGCCTTAGCATCAGATGTAATTTGGAGAGAGGTTATTCTGACCAAAAAAGCAAAACCTGTAATCGTTTCTATGGGAGACTTAGCCGCATCGGGAGGATATTATATTAGTTGTGCGGCTAACAAAATTTTTGCTGAACCTAATACCATAACAGGTTCTATTGGAGTGTTTGGTTTAGTACCGAATTTTCAGAAGATGTACAACGAAAAACTGGGTATATACTATGATGGTGTCAAAATTGGGGAGTTTGCAGACATAGGAGCTACTTATAGACCTATGACAGAAAAAGAAAAAAACATTATTCAAGAAGAGGTAGACAGAACGTATGAGACTTTTATCACACGGGTAGCAGAAGGACGCGGTATTACAAAAGCAGAGGTTGACTCTATCGGACAAGGGCGCGTATGGAGTGGAATAGATGCAGTTAAAATTAAATTAGTAGATCAAATTGGAGGATTAGCAGATGCTATATCAGAAGCAGAGAAGTTAGCAAAGCTCACAAAAGGTAAATACAAAACAGTTTACTATCCTGAAAAAGAAAGCTTTGTTTCAAAAATTCTCAATAAGGGTGCAGGTAAAAAGCAAGAGATTAAAACAGAGATTGCCAAAGAATTAGGCATTTATGATGCGATTAAAACAGTGAAAGAAGCCCAGAAAGGGGTTCAGGCACGTATGTTATATGACTATGTGATAGAATAAAGTAAAGGGCTGTATATTTGAAAAAATCCGCTTGATTTGACACGTAAAGCGGATTTTTTGTTTATTTCTGTTTTGATATATGTTTGTTTTTTATATTTCTTGGGCGTGTCCTTGCCCACGTCTCGCTGCGCTCGTGTGGGCAAGGTCGGCGTGCTGCGGGCTGCGCTATCGCTTCGGT
>JANWVE010000081.1 GCA_025057675.1 Bacteroidia bacterium | reverse complement strand
AGGTATATTGTTATGGGTGAATTATGTTTTTACTTTTGCAGGAGGGATAGTTATCCTTAATTTTAGCCCAAAGGAAAGTAAAAATCTTCTACTTTGGTGCGGTATTAGCTATGGTGCACTGCTATTATATGCTTTTATACACTATGTAATGATAGGTATAAATTATCATCACAGCTATCAAATGGCTCTACCGTTTGCTAATGGACACACACTTTTAATTGCTATGGCATTCCCTCTGTGGCTGTACATAGCCAATCTATGCATTAAAGACCCTGCTCAAAACAAGTATTTAACCACGTTTTGGATTTTTTACACTGTAATAATATATCTCTCTTATTCGCGTTTTTATTGGGTTTTTGCTACTTTGTGCATGATAATTGTATTTTTATTTCATTATCCAAAGAATATTAAACTAACTTTATTCGGTATTACTTTGTGTGGCATAATTGCTTACTTTGTTTATCTTAAAATAAGTGAATACCGAAATAAACACCAAGTTTGGTTAGACCCCAGAGATCATACTTCTGTATTTGTGCAGATAGAGTCCATTTTTATTCGGAGTAGAAACGAGTCAAATGGAGAGCGTATAAACCGCTGGCAAGCTGCTAAACTCATGTTTGGGGAAAGTAAATGGACAGGAATAGGTATCAATACCTTTTCCCAAAGGTATTTCTTTTATAGGGATAAGATTGAGAGAAGTAAAATCGAGAAAACTACTCGTATTAATGATTATATGAACGCTCATAATTTATACATTGGCACTATGGCGGAACAGGGCATGATGGGTATAATTGCTTTGTTAGGATTTATATTAAGTTGTGTATATTATTTACGCAGGTGGGGATTTGTAGGCATTTTAATATTTTTACATTATTTACTATTAGGAGTTATTGAGGATTTTACCCTGCTAACGGATATTATACCTTGTTTTTGGATATGCGTAGGCTGGGGAATATGTAAAACCTTAAAATAGTTTTGTAGAAAATATGTTTTTTCTGGCGTATCCTTGCCTGCATGAGGTAGCGAAACGTAAGCAAGGACACGCCCAAAAAAATTAAAATCTGATATCTCTACTCAAAAACGCTCAATCTAACTTTACCCAAACATTCAACATTCATACAATAAAATTGACTAAATCAATTTACTTTTGCAACGTGATAAAATCCATTCCTCACATTTTAATAGTACATTTTTTATATGTTATACATAGTTGGGGACAAATTACATCAAACAAAATCTTATCAGAAGCTCAAAAAAAATTAGAGATATACGATGCAAAAGGTGCCAAAGAATTATGCTACAAGGTTCAACCTACGCTCAAACCTAACACAGCAGATTACTTTACACTTCATCAGATATTAGCCAAAAGCGAAGCACTTGCAGGAAATTACCTTACCGCATTAGAAATATGGGAAAAAGCCCACCGAGATAAAAATACTCCATCATACTACTACTATAAAATACTCTGGCTAAAAGACTACGGCGCCTACCAACAAGCCTACAACGAAGTATATATTTGGCAACAAATAGAAAAACGTAGAAATACCGCAGACTATATCACAGCTAACCTACTTCTTATTGAAATCAACCTTTTACTTGGGAATTATACATCTATACTACCACTACTGCAAGAAACACAAAAACTGATTATAGACCTATATGGTACGCATCACCCAATTTATTATCATCTCTTAGCGCAGTTTGCTTTATATCATAAGGAAGTTCATGAGTATAAGCTTTCAGAGTCTTATTTTATGCAAGCTTTACCCTACCACAAAGAAGAAAACGCAGTAGAATATGTTCATTTAGCGGCACATCTTTCAGCATTATATGCCAAAATAGGTAGTTACGAGCGCAGTCAAGAAATACTTCACAAAGCCGAAGAACGCTTGCAAAACACTAAATACATGCCATTATTTGCTTTTTATGCCGTATTATCACAAAAAATAGACCTCTATCAAACTCTTTCAAATTATGACGAAGTGCAAAATACACTATCGTACTTAGAGCAAAAAATAGTACAGCATAGTCATGCTAAACACCCATTTTATGCTTTAACCTTGTATAGAAAAGCGAAATACCTATTTCAAACTGCACAATACATCGAAGCCCAAGAACACGCCCAAGAAGCCTTGACTATATTACAAGAACAATATGCCTACCAACACCTTCAAATATATGAAGTAAAAACACTATTAGCTAATATCAGCATAGCATTAGGACAATTTGAGACCGCCAAACAAATACTTGAGTCATTAGTTCTTGCCCAAAGTGAGCAATTAGGATACTATCACCCCTTGTATTTACAAAATCTACTCTTTTTAGCAGACCTATACAGACAAAAGCAACTCCTTGAACCAGCATACACTTTTATTCAAAAAGCCTATCAATACGCACAAAATAGTCCTAATCTAGATGCAGCTACTCGGCTGAGAATAGAGATAGAATATCATTACTTAAAAGGTTTGTACAGCCCCATTAATTACTCATCTTTATCTTGGCAAAACCTAATTCAAGAGTATTTACTTCATAAACAATATCCAGATGTGGCTGCATGTTATATCAAGCAAGCTGAAGTTTTTCTACAAGCCCAAAACCATGATAGCACACGGCATAAATTATACTCTGTACTTAGTCTCCTACATCAGCAAAATATTTATCAGCCACATATAGAAATACGAGCTAATTATTTGTTAGCACAATCATTTTCAAGCACCCACCCTGATAGCACCTTAAAGTACTATCAAAAAACTTTACAAAATGCTTTTAATCTAACCCAAAGTATATTTCCCTATATGACTGAACATGAACAATTACTTTGGTATCAAAAATTATACAGGATTGTACAGGAATATCAGCGGTTTTCAGTCAGGTATCATGATAGGCGGCAAAATCATGAATATATGGTTATTTTTGATCTTTTTTGCAAATCACTTTTATTAAGAACACATCAAAAATTTAGTTTGTCTGCTTTGCAAGAGGAAAGCGAAGACTTAAAAGCTTATCTACAAGAGTGGCAACACTACAAAAAAGCGTTAGTACAAGCTACTATCCAATCTCATCCCTCTTTGTACATAGATAGTCTTCAAAAAAATATCATTTCATTAGAACGCTATCTTCGCAGACATATCTCATTTGAGAAAGATAATCCAGTTAAACTTTATACATGGCAAGAAATTACGCATGCCATTCCTGATAGTAGTGCTTTATGGTTAAACATACGTATACCTATACATCTTGATAGTGTTGTCTATATTCATTATTTGATAGAAAAAAAAGCCTTATATCCGAAGTACATTTTACAAACTAATGGTATTTACATAGAGAGTGAGCTATTACCCAAATATAAAAAGTATGTTAAGGGTATTTTTGATATACAGGAGCAGGTGTATCAAACGTTATGGAAGCCTATACAAGATAGTTTGCAGGGTATAACACAGATATATTACCTTCCTGATGGGGTTTTTTATCAAATTAACTTTAGTACTCTATATGATGCTCAAAAAGAGGAGTATTTACTTATGAATTATGACTTTTATTGGATAAATCACATTCAGGATATAAGCACTGTGAATAATATAGATGTTTTTCAAAAACCTATGGCAGTTCTTTTTGGGTATCCTGATTATTGGGCAGAAAAAACACTTCAAGACAGTACCAGAGGATATTTACAGCCGTTACCAGGAACAAAAATAGAGATAGAAAGCATTAAAAAGGTATTACAAAAAGAGGGTTGGAGAGTTAGTGTTTATCTTTCTGATGAAGCGTCAGAGGAGAATCTCAAAAAAATTCACAGACCCACTGTTTTGCATATTGCTACGCATGGTTTTTACATAGATAATATAAAAAATAGATTTTTACAAAAGCGGATAGGTATAAGCGATAGTACTTTATATTCTATTCCTTTACTTCGTTCGGGTTTGATGTTAGCGGGGGCGGAGAAAACGTTAGAGGATGTTCAAAAAGCGAATAAAGCCCTTAATGATGGTATTTTATTAGGTTATGAAGCGCAGCATATAAATTTGGAAAATACGGAGTTAGTGGTATTAAGTGCTTGCGAAACAGGACTAGGGAGTGTGATGGCAGGAGAGGGCATATTTGGGTTACAGCGGGCTTTTGAGATGGCGGGTGCTAAAACGGTCATGACTAGTTTATGGAATGTAAATGATAGGGCTACCCAGTTACTAATGACCTATTTTTATCTTTTTTGGCTTAAATATCAAAATAAACAAAAGGCGTTAAAAATGGCACAAATTGCAGTAATGAAAGAATACATTTATCCTTATTTTTGGGGTGCTTTTGTTTTGGTATATTGAAGTATTTTGGGCGTGTCCCTTCGCTGCGCTTCGGGTCGGCGTGCTGCGGGCTACGCTATAGCTTCGGTGCTTCGCTTGCGCTTCGCACTGCTGACGCACCCTCCGCATGCCTCACGCATGCAGCAAGTACGCTAATCCCGCTTAATCAAAAGTTTACCTTATAAGTATCTGAAAATGAAGACTAAACAAGGTAAAGAAACAAGTTTTAATCTCGTAACTTATTGAAAATCAATTTAAAGTAAAGTAAAGCTTACGTACTCAGGATCAAAAGAGTTATAAGAAGTCTATGTATTCAAAGTTTAATCTTGTATATGCTTGAAAATCAATGTAAAATAAGGTAAAACGAACATGGTTCAAATAAGATAAAAAATTTTAACCTTGTAAATGCTTGATAATGAGCATTAAACAAAGTAAAGCAGAGGTATGTCTAAAAACAAGGTAAAACATCCAAAAGCAGCTGCGTGAGGCATGCGGAGGGCAAGCCGTCAGGCTTGGTGCGAAGCTCCTCGCCCACGCTTTTACCCCCTCAACCAGGGGGTGGGGCGTAGCACCGTTAGGCCCGCAGCACGCCGACCTTGCCCACACAAGCGCAGCGAGACGTGGGCAAGGACACGCCCAAAAAAACCAAAAATTTATAGCGTACCACTTACCTGTTCAGCTTAAAAACAGACTACACAAATCTACCAAACTCAAGTTTTACATCCATATTTATTATATTGCAATATGATTTCAACAGGCTTATCTGCAATAAAAGTAGGTTTAAAGACTATTATTTTGCATGCAGGAATATCTGTTTTGTGCGCTTTTATCTATATAACTTACATGCTCATTCATGCCACATTTAGAGGATTACCCAATATAAACTGGTTAGGTTGGCATGCTTTGATATGGTTTATCTTGTTTATACTCACAATCATAAGTACAGTAGTACTTGGAGTGATAATTGGCGTGAACGTAGCCGTACAAAAAGTTTTGTTATATCTTCTAACGCATTATGAGCCTTATCTATGGGAATACATACTCAAATATCTCAAAAAAAATCATTCTGGACCAATGAGCAAAGAAGTAGTAGAGAAACATCTTCAAACCCTGACCCGCCAGATTAACGATTTGCCATGGCTCATCAAAAAAGCGATCATACTTTTTATTGAGTTATTTCCCGTAGCAGATATTATATGTAAAAAATCTTACCTATTGGTAGAAAGTAACTTTGATGAGAAAAAAATTGCCCAAGAGTTAGCCAAAGAAAAAAACGAATTAGAGGAAGTAAAAATCAGTAAATCACCATGGTTGATAATTATCCTTTTAATACAAACTTCGGTTTTTATCCTGTATTGGATATTTTCTTAATTCCGTATAACCAGTATTATAACTCGGATTTATACTATAGTAATATATGCTTACTTTCTTGTAAAAGAATTGTGTGCTATAATTCCTATTGGGTCTATTCTTTACACGAAAAGCCGAGTCTATCATTTGGTGTGAAGGTTAAATTTAGTACTCTTTGGCGTGTCCTTGTGGGCGTTACGCTGCGCGTATGCCCACAAGGTCGGCGTGCTACGGGCTGCGCTTCGCTTCGGTGCTGCGCACTGCTAATGCACCCTCCGCATGCCTCACGCAGAACATTCTGCAAGTATCTTAAATCATCTATACTATATTTAATCTTGTAAGTAACTCAAAATAACGTAAAAACAAAATAAAACAAAGGTATGCATAAAATGAGATAAAAACCTCAAAATACAGGGTTAAATGCGTGAGGGGCATGGAGCATGCCGTAAGGCAGTGCGAAGCGTTAGCGAAGCACCGAAGCGTACGCGTAGTGCGGAATGCACCGACCCGAGCGCAAGCGAGGGACACGCCCAAAAAAGTAAAATTATTTTTTAGATTTGATATTAAACTCAATATAAGCAGTTTTTTATTTGCCTTAATGCGATATGTACTTATCTACGAAATAAAAAAATTATCAGTAGTACGTTTTTTTATTCTATATTTGCCCACAAAACCGACAACTATGGCAATATCAAGAAGCGAAATAAAGATCAATATACGAAGGATGCGCAGCGCTTTTTTAACCGCAGTGCTGAGCATTGGTATGGTTATGTTTCTTTTAGGTGGTTTTCTGATGATTATCTTACACACCAGCGCTTTTGTAAAAGTGCTAAGAGAGAGAATAGAAATTCAGGTTTTTATCAACGACGAAATGAGCGCTGAGGCTAAAAGAGAACTTCGTTTATGGATAGATAAACAGCCTTATACTAAATCTGCCCGTTACATCAGTAAGCAAGAAGCGGCAGAGATTTTCACTAAAAGAACAGGCGAAGACCTTTCTATTTTAGACAATAATCCACTAGACGCGTCTATTAACATACGATTAAAAGCAGAATATGTGGAGGCATCAAAGATTGCAAAAATTAAACAAGAGCTATCTAATAAAGAAGGAGTAATTGACGTGAGCTTTGATGAAAAAACTATCAACAGAGTTAATAATAATATCAGCAAACTATGGCTTATAGGTGCAGGACTAACCTTAATTATTGTACTAATATCTTTGTTTTTGACTTTTAACACTATAAAGCTCTCCATTTATGCCAAACGTTTTATTATTCGTAGTATGCAACTCATAGGTGCAACAAATAACTTTATTCGTAAGCCCTTTTTAATACAGGGTATCTTACAGGGGCTAATTGCCAGTCTAATTGCCAGCATATTAGTGATGATACTAACATATTTCACAATTAGCAGAATTCCTGAACTATCTATTATACAGAGTACAGCAGATATTCTCTTAACTTTATTTGTTTTGCTCATTTTTGGTACAAGTCTCGGGTTATTGGGCAGCTTATGGGCAATTAGCAAGTATTTAAATTCTAATCTGGACAACTTATACGCGTAATAAACATGGTAAAAAAAGAAAAAAGCATTATAAGCAACAAACAGGAGGGTCCTAAGCTACAGGCTGGTAAAGATAATCCCACAGTTTTGAACAAGGGCTCCATACGAAGAGTAGTATCCGCCGACAACAACATGATTTTTCAGAAAAAAAACTACATTTTGTTAGGCATTTCCATAGGTTTAATTTTGTTAGGTTTTGTTATTATGAGTATAGATAAAGACACTTATGGATTTTTATCATTATCAGTTGCACCGGTTATTATATTACTCGGCTTTGGAATGGTATTTTATGCTATTTTGTACAAAGATACAACAAAAGAGAAAGGGGATAACGTACAATGACAGATAAAATAGAGTACAAATTTGACTTAAAGTTTTTAGTCAATATATTTTTTAGATTCAGAAAGCACATTATAATTGCTACATCAGTAGCATTATTTGTAAGTATCGTAACCAGCCTTTTTTTGAAAAACTATTATCGCTCAAAATGCGTAGTTTTAGCTTACAACGCAAATTCTCTCAACCCTGCAACCCTGTTTCTACGAAATTCTTTTGGAAGCGCTATAGTCGGTAGTTCTGTAATTACAGCAGGTAATGCAGAAGATTGTAGTAGAATTATGGCTATTATGGAAAGTAAAGATGTTACAGATGTAATTATTAAAGAATTCAATTTGTATCAAAGGTACGACATAGATACAAATGACAAAAAAGCTTATTCTAAGGTCAATCGTTACCTACGAGGATATACTAACATAGTCAGAACGGATAAAAATATGGTAGAAGTAACTGTAGAAGACCAAGATCCAATCATTGCTGCGAAAATTGCTAATCGTTATGCTGAACTAGCTAATGAAAAAGGCTCTCAAATATTTAAGGCAGATATTACTCGACATGCAGAAGTGTATAAGAAAAAGTATGATGAAAAATATAAAGAGATTAAACGCATGCGCGACTCTATTAACTACATAGAAAGCAGTAAAAAAGGCGACTTAGGTGATAAGCTTTACTTACAAAAAATGTTAGAGTCTGAAACAAGCATATTAGGTCAGATAAAGAATGCTTATGAGGTGGCACAAATCAGTGCGGAGCAGAAAATAAATGTGCTAAGTATCGTAGAAATGGCAAGACCTGACTTTAAACCTGTCAGACCTAAAAGAACACTTATCGTTTTGAGTGTTACTTTAAGTACACTTGCCGCCAGCATTCTAATGGCCGCAGTTATAGAACTGTTTAGAGCAATAAAAACCATTTAATGAACCAATCTATATTAAGAAAGATAGGGACTGTATTCGGTGTTACCATAGTTTTAGCCAGTAGCATACTACAAAGCATCTTATTTGGTAGTGGTAACATTGTGGCTTATCTCATTCCATTTACGATTCCTTTGCTCTTATTGGTCCTTTATTTTAGTTTTTTCAATTTAAAGAACCTGTACTATCTTATTGTTCTTACTATTCCCTTTTCTATTGAGGTAGTTTTACCAGGAAATTATGGCATGAGCTTGCCTTCAGAGCCACTTATGTTCGGTATGATGCTTCTATTTATCACGCAACTCCTGTTCTCTAACATAGATAAATCTTACTTTAACCACCCTGTTACATTCTTTTTGTTATTGTTTGTCTTTTGGCTCATAATAACTACGTTTCAGTCTACTCACGTATGGGTATCTATTAAATTTATCATTATGAAATGCTGGTTTATTTTAGTTTTTTACTTATTCACCGTTTATCTACTCAACGCCAGCGAAGATATTAACAAGATACTTATACTTTACATTGCAGGAATGGGTTTAGTAATTATTTATACTTTATTAAACCATGCTAGATATGGATTTGATTTTGCACATAGTAGTAGTGTTATGAGTCCCTTTTTCAGAAACCATGTTAATTATGGCGCTACAATAGCTGCCATCTATCCATATCTTTTGATGGGTGCTTTTCACAAACCCTTTCCCAAATACTGGCGCAGAATTATTCAGTTACTTCTCATAATTTGTACTGTTGGGTTACTTTTTACTTACACAAGAGCATCTTATGGTGCTATATTTCTTTTACCATTTGTATATATTACTTATAGAGCTAAAATAGTTTCTCTATCTTTGAGTATTGCATTGATAGCGATTGTGTTATTTGTTAATTTTTTCTTTTCAAATTACTATTACATGAATTATGCGCTGGAAGGACGGTACACGGAGTTTCATGCTGATGACTATGTCAAGCAATTGCAGGCTACGGCAAAAATGAGAGATGTTTCCACTATGGAGCGGTTTTATCGTTGGATTGCGGCGTATAATATGATTAGAAAAGAACCTATTTGGGGCTTCGGACCAGGTACATTCATTTTTGAGTACAGGAATTATACTGTGGAGGCTTTCAGAACTTCGGTTAGTGATAATCCTGAGAATTCGGGGTTACACTCTCAATATCTCACTTATTGGGTAGAAACAGGATGGATAGGTATGTTATTACATTTAGGATTTACTGTCTATATTCTTATTTTTGCAAGTAAGGTTTATCATACTTGTAAGGATACTACTCTAAAAAAACAGGCTATAGCTGCCACACTCAGTTTAATTACAATCGTTATTCACAATGTAGTTAATGATTTGTTAGAGGTTGATAAGTTAGCCTCTTTATATTTTATTGCTATTGCTATTATTGTCCATGTGGATATAAGAAACAAGAAACAGGTAAATACTGAACATTTACTAACTTCATCCTAATTGACTCTATGAATAAATTCAATTTTATCTTGGGCGTGTCCCTCGCTGCGCTCGGGTCGGCGTGCTGCGGGCTGCGCTATTGCTTCGGTGCTTCGCTGCGCTATGCACCGTGCTGACGCACGCCCTCCGCATGCCTCACGCAGCAGCCTTTGGATGTTTTACATGATTTTTATACATACATTGGCTTTACCTTGTTTAATATTGATTATCAAACATTTACAAGATTAAAATTTTTTACCTTGTTTTCAATACCTTCGTTTTATCTTCATTTTCAAGGATATACAAGGTTAAACATTGAATATATGAACTTTCTATACTTCTTAATCCTGAATCCTTATTCTTTACCTCATTTTCAATTGATTTCAAACATTTACAGGGTTAAAATAAAATATGTTTTTATCTTGTTTGATGTTTATTTTCAGGTACTTACGAAGTAAAGCTTTGAATAGATAGATCCTGCCGACCTGCCAAGGTTCTTGCGTGAGGCATGCGGAGGGCGTGCGTCAGCACGGTGCGGAGCCCCTCGCCCCCTCTTTCACTCTTGCCAAGGGGGTGGGCGGGTGGGGGCGCAGCACCGTTGCGCGGCGCCCGGCCGCCCCCCCCCCCCCCCCGCCCCCGCCGCGGGCGGGCCCCCCCCCCCCCCCCCCCGCGCAGCACCGTTAGCCCGTAGCACGCCGACCCGAGCGCAGCGAGGGACACGCCCCATAAAATCCTCCTCCTAAAAATTACTCTTTTTATTTTTATTTTGAATGCACAGCATTATTTTTTGTTATTTTGTCGTATGGCAAAAATATCCATTGATATCAAAACAGGCACTATTAAAAAACAAAAAGTCATCGTAGGAATTGACCTAGGCACTACAAATAGCTTAATCGCATACACTAAGGATGGACATCCCGTAGCCGTCAGAGCTCAAAACAATCAAACAATTGTGCCTTCTATTATTCATTTTACAGAGCAGGGAGAGATTTTAGTAGGACATGAAGCAAAACCCTACTTGATAAGCTCACCCGAACGCACTATCTATTCTGTCAAGCGCTTGATGGGTAAATCTTACAAAGATATTGCATCACACAGTGATTTTTTTACTTACAAAATTATTGATGATAATACTGACCACTTGGTCAAGGTACGTGTAGGAGATAAATTCTATAACCCCATTGAATTATCTTCACACATTCTTAAAGCCCTTAAAAACGCCGCAGAAAAAGAACTCAACGTAGAGATTAACCAGGCTGTTATTACAGTTCCTGCCTACTTCAATGACTCGCAACGACAAGCTACCAAAGACGCAGGTAAATTAGCTGGTTTAGAAGTACTTCGGATTATTAACGAACCCACAGCAGCGAGCTTAGCTTATGGCATAGGTCTCAATAAAGATGAAGTAAAAACAATTGCCGTGTACGATTTAGGCGGAGGCACTTTTGATATATCCATTCTACGGATTGAAAACGGCGTTTTTGAAGTACTTTCCACTAATGGAGACACTTACCTCGGCGGTGATGATCTAGATAAAGCACTTGCTCAATACTGGATAGGTACAAATAACTTACCTTATTCCAAGGTAAAAGACGATAAGAACTTTTTACAGTCTTTGCGTTTAGAAGCTGAACAAGCGAAAAAAGTACTTAGTACAGAGCATAGCTATCAAAACACTATCACTTGGGGCGATAAATCTATACATTGCTACATTACTCGGAATGGTTTTGAGAAAATCATCAGTCCTATTATAGAAAAAACTATTCAATGTTGTAAAAATGCCGTACAAGACGCACATATTTCAATTGAGCAAATTGACGCAGTAGTTATGGTTGGGGGTTCTACGAGAGTACCTTTTGTAAAGCAGACCGTCAAACAGTTTTTTAATCGAGAACCTTATGATGAAATTAATCCTGATGAAGTAGTGGCACTTGGTGCAGCCATAGAAGCTGATATTTTATCAGGCAACAGAAAAGATATCATTTTATTAGATGTAACCCCTTTGTCATTGGGTATAGAAACTTTGGGTGGACTAATGGATGTACTCATTCCCCGAAATACTAAAATACCCACTCAAGCAAGCAGACAATATACAACCAGCATTGACGGACAAACAAATCTTAAAATCTCTGTGTATCAAGGTGAGAGAGAATTAGTAAAAGACAATCGTAAGTTGGCAGAATTTGACCTCAAAGGGATTCCGCCCATGCCCGCAGGATTGCCTAAAATTCAAATCAATTTTACCCTCAATGCAGATGGTATTCTCAAAGTTACAGCAAAAGAGCTGCGTAGTGGTATCCAACAAGATATTGAAGTTAAACCACAGTATGGCTTAACTGATGAACAGGTAGAGCAAATGCTGCTCGCTTCTTTACAGAACGCACAGCAGGACATGCAAGAGCGCCAGATTTTAGAAGCCATTGGAGAAGCGGACCAAATTTTATATCATACCCAAAAATTCATTCAAAAGCACGCAGATTTGATTACAGAGCAGGAAAAGGAGAATACACAAAAGTCTATACTTCACTTGCAGGACGCGCTAAAAACACGGGATAAAAATCTTATTTACAAAGCTATTGATGAACTTAATGAAGTTACCAAGCCTTTTGCTGAGCGAGCTATGGACATAGCTATTGCAGAAGCACTCAAAGGTAAAAAAATATAATTCCAAGTGGGTTGTGTGTTTTGATTTAGGTTAAAGCAAGGTATATTTTTAATTTTTTGGGCGTGTCCTTGTGGGCGTTTCGCTGGCGCTCATGCCCACAAGGTCGGCGTGCTACGGGCTGACGGTGCT